>JBIJDE010000131.1:0-10860 GCA_044344305.1 Armatimonadota bacterium | reverse complement strand
AATTGATCGAACAGGACCTTCTGTTCTATTTTTCTTTGATAATGGCAAGAGTTGTTTTTCGTCTTTTGATATAGATTTGCGACGTGGTTCAGGTGGTGAAGCGTTTTGTCGTTCATCCCAATATTGTGGGTCTGTATATTGTTGTGCCGGGGCAATTAATTCAAATAAGAATAAACCTGGTACGGCATCCGAAGGCAATAACGATATTTCATTTATCCTTGCCCGTAAATCTTCTATACGATGATTTTTTCGTTCTAGTTCGCGTAAATTAAGGTGTAGTTTTCGCCAGACGTTTATTGACGTTTCATTAATGCGTCTGCATAAAATATCAAGCATGCCATTTTCACGATAGAAACTTTTCATAACTGCTGGAATATCTGCTACAACTGCAGGGTCAGCAACACGCCGAATCAGATGGGGTGTCTGACGTCGTTCTGCTTCCATTTCATTAATACTTATGCGTATCTTATCGATTGAACGTTCATTATCAATTTTTTCTAACAAATCAATAATTTCACCACGTAGAGAAAAGATTTGTCGCAGAAATGCCTGCACAAAAACATCAATTTCATTAATAATATTTCGTGCTTCTGATATCGTAAATGACTTTATTATAAATCCATGCATGCGGGCGTTAAGAGCGACGAGATCATTTGATACTGCATGGGTTAATTCATCAAGATTACTTAATTGAAAAAGAATACGACGTGCATCACCTTCTTTTTGCTTTTCTGTATTGAAATGATACAAAACCCTGTTAATTTCACGAAGAGCACTGCAAACGGATTCCAGTAGATTACGTGTATCTGTACCGCGCTCTTCAATATCATCCTGCAATCGCTCTTCCAACCATTCCAAAAATGAAACGGTTTCATCCGGCAGTGAATAACGGAACTTCTTTCTGCGTGTATCTCGATACCCACGCAATTTTTCTAATTCCATGCGCTCAGTAATGATTTGCCAATCTCTTAATGCACTGATATCTTCGCGGAAACGCTCCTGATCATAACTTCCGCCAATACTTTCCTGAGCGGTTTGAACAGCCGCAAATAAATCATCATGTAAAGGTTCCAACTCATGTGTTCGACGAAAAATTAACATGCCATAAATTATTTGTACATAAAAAACACTGCGCTCAGCATTCAACATATTTCCTAAATGTTTGTTGCGCTGCTCCACTAACGCAGCACCAGCGCCATTTTCATATGCTGCTTTACTTTCAGTTGAGAATAATTGTTGCAGACTAAATTCCATAATTACTCACTTGCCAATATAGTTAGTGTATCGAAAACTGACACAACATTCAAAGCAATATCCCCTTTAGGATAAAGATAATTTATTCAATTCTTCATTTTTAATTGTTAAAAATGAAGAATATCTTTTTGATACGTATCACTCTGTAATTTTATTATACACATAATAATGTGTCAAAATAAGATCTTTTATATTGATATTGAAAATTTTATAAAGTGGTTTGTCAATATAATGCTGCAAAGAAGTCATCTTATTATATTCAGGAATTACAGGGTGACTTGTTCACTAATACCATTGCTTTTCTTAATAAATAAAATCTTAATTTTAGACCACTTTTTTCTATTTGAATTGTACTCGTTTTTATATTTTAGACAAGCCTGAATTTAAATATCATATTTTTTTAATAAAAAATTATGATATTAATATTTATTATCATTATTCTAAATTTTAGAAGAAATGTGAATTAAAATAGGTTATTTAGATGAGGGAGATTTTAGAAAAATGAGATTTATTACCACTTTGTTTGTTATGTTATTTCTGTTATTAACAGGAACTATCATGTCGTTTTCGCAAAAGTCTGCAACTGAATCAAATAGTAATAATTCAGAAGAAAAAATAGTAGCAATTCGTGATCTTGCAAGTTATGTTAATTCCACCGCAGTTACCGTTGAAGGGGTTGTCGGGGAACGTCATCAAGATCCTCCACAGTTAAAAATGTATCAATTATCGAAGAGGATTATCGATGATAATAAAGATACGATATGGGTAAAATCTGATAAAAATTATCCCGACAAAGATAGAACATATCGTGTAACCGGTACAGTTGTTCGAGAAGGGACAAAGTTATTTCTTGTTGAGATAGAACGCAAACCATATTCTAATTCAGATGAAGTTGAAAAAGAAGAGGATAAGGGTATTTTCGGCAGCGATTTTAAACTGACGACTAACATGATGCTTGGAATTGGTTTAATTATTTTAGCTTTGATAATTGGTTCAATAATAATTGTGTCAATGCGAAAACAGGCGAACGAGCAGAAGATGATGCTTGAACAACAGCGACAAGCTGCTGAACGCGAGCGTGACCGAATCCGGGAAGCCGCAAAACCGTCTCCATCTGGTTTTGGTACGACGACAGTCGCTTCGGATTCTATGCCTGGCGGTAAAGCTTCTAAAAAAGTCGGACAAACTGTTGAAGCATGGGGACAACTTAAAGTCACTTCGGGACCCCATTCAGGATTAATAGCTCCGTTAACCGGTCGGCAAATTACTATAGGGCGCAGCGAGGGTGATTTGCAGTTGCCTGATGATTCAATGGTTTCGACTAATCATGCTGAGATAGTATCAACTAATGATGGCAGGTTGCTGTTTGTAGATAAAAGCAGGAATGGCTCGATTGTTGATGGTAAACCAGTTCATCGTTCACAAGTAGATATTAAGACAGATTCAGTAATTGAAGTAGGCAGCAGTCGAATAGAAATATTTGCCATGCGTCCACCAACTATTAGCTCTAAGCCGGTTGAATCATCTCATACTATTGTACAACCACAATCTAATGCGGCATTTACAATGATTGGTGATTCATTGCCAAATAATTTTAAATCAGCCAATGCAACAGAAATATTCACTGGTGTTGAGTTTGTGGTTGTGTCTGGTGCAGATGCTTATAAGCATTTTCCTGTTAGTAAAGATATAGTAACTATCGGACGCCGTGAAGACCAGGATATTGTTCTAACTGATGGATTTGTTTCGCGAGAACATGCAATTTGTTTGCATCAAGGCAATGATTGGGTTTTACAGAATCTAAGTGATAAAGGTCTCACCATTAATGGAGAGACGTCATCTGAATCTATAATAAAACATGGTGATATGATAAATATTGGTTCTACTGTAATGGAGTTTATCGTTATGGATGAAGCAATACAACGTTCAAGTCAAACTATTTGGGAATAGATTAAGTTTAGTTTTATTTGGATAAGGGGGATTGTATGTGGTATATTTTAAACTCATCGGACGGGAAAAGATATCCAATAACTGCTGAAGGAATAACTATTGGACGTGAGGGTTGCGCTATATTAACCCCGGCATCTGATTCGCGCGCATCAAGACAGCATGCAATGGTAAGATTGCAAAATGACTATGTCGAAGTACAGGATTTGGATAGTACAAACGGTACATATATTGAAGAACAGCGACTTTATATAATGACTCCTTGGAGTCAAGGTCAGGTGTTGCGGTGCGGAGAGACGACTTTTCAATTAATTGGTGAACCAATCCCTCAACGCAATTCCCCAACATTGGTGTCATCGACTAATGATACTATGATGTCATCTACATATATGAAAAGTCCGGTTGTATCACAACCGACACCGCAGCCAGTTTCTCCTCCGGTACAACAATATGTGCCGCCATCACCGTCAGCGCAATCTTCACCTAATATTTCTCCGCAAATAAATTTTCAAAAACAACCTCAACAGGGAACTTTTCAACCAGAATCTGCTACTAACAATACATCAGCCATCATTGGAATTATATTCGGAATATTAATGCTAATTATCGGCTTAGTCGGTTGGCAGCATTATCAGCCGCAAATGAATAATTTCAACAGTATGTTAGGTCAATTTACTGTTGCAATTGGTGGCGATAAAGTATCGCGTCAATTTAGTGAGATTAAATTATATTATACCGGATCCATTGTGTTGGCGTGTATAGGTGGAATTATGGTGCTGGCATCAGCAATACGATTGGCAGTAGCGCGGAAGTAACAGCAATTTAATAAATTGTGAAAATAGAAGTGTTAATAACGAATTGTTGCAATTGTCGGGAGGAGAAGAAAAAGATGGCGGTTAAGTCCCTGGTGGTGGTGTTCTTTATTGTTCTCACCATAGGTTGTTTACTGATTGTAATTGATATTAGTAATACGGGGAGTCGTAATAAAAAATCTGTTAATAACAATAGGATTTATTATACTGCTACTCCCGCAGCTCCTGTTTCTGGTGCTCCTATATCAAATGGAAAAAAGGTCAAAAAAACTGGTATTCAGAAACCAAATCCAATTAATACGCAAAATCATGACAGTAATTCAAAACCTACAGATAAAACGCGAAAAAATAAAGATGGACCACAAAAACCAGATATAACTGTAAATAGAAATTCTGACGTATTATCACAAAAGGAGCAAATAGAACTTGGGGACGAAGTAGCAAGGAAAGAACAGCTCGATGATGGCATCTACACTGATAACCAGGTAGATAAAATTGCAAAACGTTTGATTAGTAACTTGCCAGAAAAGTATTATGGCCCGTCAAACGGTGGTTGGCCCTGGATTATACGTTGCAAACGAACCCCTCATCACGAAGTTAATGCGATAGCGCTAATTGGTGGACGGATTTACGTTTATGATGGTCTTTTGAACCTGACTCATCAGGAAGATGAATTGGCGGCTGTTTTGGCCCATGAAATAATACATATTGTTGAAGAACATGCTGCAGAGCGGATAGCAAAAATGGGGAAGTTTAAAAGATTCACTATTAAAATTGTTGATAAAGTTAAGGGTAATAATACCCAATCAACCAGGAGAAAGATCACTGAGATGGCAGGTGTATTCGGTTATGTATTAATTAAAAATAAACTCAGTCGAACAGAAGAATATCAGGCTGATGAAAAAGGATTTCAATTACTTGTAAAAGCTGGATATAATCCTGAAAAAGCCTTAATTATTTTCAAAAGATTTCAAAAACTCGAGACTTCAACAAATACTAATCAAGGGACGCTGGGACAGTTTTTTAGTACTCACCCTCCAACAAAGGATAGAATCGCAAATCTGCAAAGTAAGATTCCTACCTATACAAAAAGTAGCATTGACAGTCCGTAATAGTAATTCGATAAGGAAAATTTAATGGTTCCTACTACTTTAAATAATCGTTATCTGCTTGATGGAGAACTCGGCCGCGGTGGCATGGGTGTGGTATATCGTGCCACTGACCTGCAGTTGCACCGTACTGTTGCAATTAAGTTGCTTCCCCCCAGTCTTGCTGAAGACAAGAATATGCTGACACGCTTTAAAAATGAAATCACAAATACTGGTAATCTTGATAACCCGAACATGGTGAAAGTCTATGATATGGGTGAGGTTGATGGAGCGTATTACTATGTTATGGAGCTTATCGATGGTCATGACTTGCGTACTGAGATACATAATCGAGGACATTTTGAAGTTGCTGATGCATGTGAAATATTAGCGCAAGTAGCCAGTGCGCTTGATTACGCACATGCCAAAGGAATTCTTCATCGCGATATCAAGCCGGAAAATATCCTGATTGAACGAGATGGCGGAGCTATCCGCATTGTTGATTTCGGTATCGCCAAGGTTGTAGGCGCAACTCGTATGACGGGCGGGATGATAGGTACGCCGGAATATATTTCTCCTGAACAGGCGCGCGGTGAGGAAGCAGATGGACGCAGCGACCAATATTCTTTGGCGGTAATGGCGTATGAAATGTTGACCGGTATACCCCCATTTCGTACTGATACTCAAGAGCCATGGGCGATTGTGAATATGCATATTTCCCAGGAACCGGATGATCCGCGTAAACGCCAGAAAGATTTTCCCATGAAGGCTGCGGAAGCATTGCTGAAGGCACTGGCGAAACGTCCCGGAGAGAGATTTGCATCATGTATGGACTTCATCGCGGCATTAGAGGGTAAAATAAAGTTTACTCCACGCAGGCGTTCAAAATTACCATCAGTGCAAACATCTGTAAAACAACGTAAAAGATCTCAATCATTGTTACTGGTCTTCATAATGATTATAGCACTTGGTGGAGGTTTATTCTTTATAATGCGTCCGCCCGAGATTATTTCAAATAAAAATAGAATTTTAGTAGATCCACCACCTCCAAAAGTAAATATATCGATTTCGGAAACAGAAGGGAAGAACTTTATAGAAAAAACCTGGCTTTCCGCCTGGAAGTCAGGACAAATTGGGCCGTTCAGCAAGTGTTACAACAACGATACCTTTATCGGACATAACTACACCGCACGAAATAGCTATACTACTTTGACTTTTGACGCATATCTATCGCAATGGCTGTCGGTAGAGAAATCTAAAAGCGCGTCGATAACTAATCTTGATATTAAGAAATCAGATGATAAGCATTTGATATCCACGTTTTTACTTAATGATGGTGCTATAACAAACAAAACGCGAATTACATTGGAGAAAAGCTCTGATGATTCAATAACAATAACCCATGAAGATACCATTCCCAAAGAGATATCTATCGAGGGGTTAGAATGAGGTTAACCATGAATCGAACTAAATATGTTGTATTAATGGCAATTTTCACATTGCTTTTCACACAACTATTCTACAACCGGCATACACACAATGCCTATGCCGCTAAAACTGATGAACCTGTTCCGCCTGTAACACCAGTGACTTCAGTTGTTAATCTGATTGTTATCAGCAAGTCACAGAACCAGTTGCGGGCTTTTGCCGGTAATCAGGTGGTAGTAACTTTCTCTGTAGCTACAGGAAGACACGGTTGCACCCCGAAAGGGAACTTTTCTATTATCAACAAGTCAGTCAATCCTGGCAAATCCGCTCTCGGTTCGCGATGGATGGGACTAAATAAGGTAGGTCGCAGCGGTCGCCGTTATGGCATTCATGGCACCAATAACCCGGATAGCATCGGCAAATGGCAATCCGCCGGTTGTGTTCGTCTGCATAATGAGAATGCCAAAAAGATTTTTGATATTACCCCGGTAGGCACTGCTGTAATAATTACAGATGAGAAGTTGCCGGATAATCCACCGGGTGAAACGGCGATAAAAAACTGAATGATACAATTAGCTGTTCGCGAGGAAATAACCAATGTCAGATAACAGAACATTAAATAGTCGCTATACCCTTGATGGCGAAATTGGCCGCGGTGGGATGGGTGTGGTTTATCGCGCCGAGGATGCGCAAATGCGGCGGGTGGTGGCGATTAAGACGTTGCCATCTATAATGACGCATAACCAGGAATTAATGCGCCGTTTTAACAGTGAGATTCAGCACGCCTCGCGGTTGGAACATCCGAATATTGCTCGCGTTTATGATGTTGGCGAGGATGCCGGCACAAATTATTACGTCATGCAATATATTGACGGAAAAAGTTTGCGTGAATTATTGAAAGAAAAAGGCCGATTAACGCTGGAAGAAGCACTGCCAATTCTTGAACAAGTAGCCTCTGCACTCGATTACGCCCACAGCCAGGGAATCATCCATCGTGATATAAAACCGGAAAATATCTTGCTTGATAAAACCGACAACGCCTTTGTAGTAGATTTCGGCATAGCCAAGGCAGCAGAAGGAACCCGAACCACCCGTGGCATGCTTGGCACTCCGGAATATATGTCACCAGAACAGATTCGTGGTGAAGTGGTGGATGGACGATCAGATCAGTATTCATTGGCAGTAGTTGCTTATGAAATGCTTACCGGGCAGACGCCGTTTAAGACGGAAGGTAATGACCCCTGGGCACAGATTCAGAAGCATTTGAATGAGAAGGTTATTGATCCACGTCAAATGGGAATTACTATTTCAGGCAATGCTGCAAACTCATTATTTAAATCGTTGAATAAATCTTCAGAGCAACGTTTTGAAAAATGTGTTGACTTGATAAGCGGGTTACGTGATGAAATTAATGTGGTAGATTTAGTTCCAAAGGTGGTAAAAGATAATGGTTCACTTATCAAGTTGATAATATTAACAGTAGTTATTCTCTCATTTGTAATATTTTGGAAAATAAGACATAGTCCATTGAATATAATAATTAGTAAAGTCAACAACGGAAAAATTGAACAGATAACAAAAACAATCACAAGTATTGTATATATTGATGCAAGTGGAAAAGTGCCAAGTTTATGTAAAAGACCCATTGAAGGCGGAGCTCAAGAGACCATTATGTATCTTCCAAAGAATTGTTATTCATGCTTTGTTTCACAAGATGGCTCATCAGTTATTTATCCAGAAAAAGATAAAATTATTCTTTGGAATAAATCAGGTCAGACTAAATCATTTAATATTATATCTCAAAATAAAATCTATGGTTTGTTAATGGCAGATGTTAACAAGGATTTAACTCGTGTATTGATATTGGCAGATATTAATGCTGATCAATATAAAACAGAAAATAACTTATACATTCTTAATATTATTGATGGTTCTGTTATTAAATGCAAGGAAAGTAAAGTATGGTCAACCTATTTTGTAAATGGTTCTCTTGATTATGTTGCTTACTCATTAGATGAAAACAAGGATGAATATTCAGGAGGGTTTCCATTGTCTTGTATTAGTATTGATAAAAAAAGAATTTCACATTATTCCAATGGCACAATTATTTGTTATGACAGTAATGGAAATAAAATAAAAACAATACCAACTAATAACGTAAAACCTAAAGCGATGACCTTCAGTTATGATGGTAAAAGTATAATTTATCAGGATGATATCGGATTGTGGCAAAATTACATATTTGAAAATAGATTAATAAAAATTTGTGACGTGACTTTAGTGAATGCATCACAACTAATGGCGAATCCTGATAATCAACATATTATTTATACAATGGAGGACGCAAACTATAGTGGTGATTACGCACCACCATTACAAGTAGGAAACATTAGTTTAACAGGTGAAAACAAGATTTTAATCCCGTTCGATAAAGCTCTTAGAACATCTGATATGCAAATGGTTTTAGACACAGGTGATGTGTTTTTTTGTGGTGAATATTTCAGTACAGATGAACGTGCTTTATTTAGAATAAATAAAGATCAAGTAATAAAAATTGCTAATGATACATTATTATTCAATAGAATAATTACAGAATATGTTATACAATCAGAAAAAGAAAAAATATTAAAACATAAAACAATAATCGGATTAAAGGAAGGCTTTCGGCTTGAAGATACTGTGAATGCTGATTTTGATGGTGATGGTAAATTAGAACAAGCATATTGGGCTAGTAAAAATGACAGCAGATTAGATGTATGGGTAGTAAAAGATGGCACAATAATTTGGAAAATACCTGACGATTATGGGGGAGATACTCTTGTTATGCATGCATTTAAAGCTGTTGATATTACTGGTGATTCAATTCCGGAATTAGTCATAAACTTTACTAATGGAATATTAGTTGCTGAAGATATTAACGATTATGTTGATATTTATAAATGGAAAAATAATACTTTTGTTAATGTCTCACCTTTCAAAGATATGAATTATGAAATAAGTACTCGCTATAAACGAATATCAACAAATGATGGTAAACTTACAATTAAAGTTTCAGATGATATTGATTTAAAACAATCAAGGTTTAATATAATTAATGCAACTAATAAGTATTATAAATGGGAAGATAAGAATGATAGATTTGTTGGGTTCACACAATAACAACAGCGAATGTAAGGAATTAACCAATGTCAGAAAATAGAACATTAAATAGTCGTTATACCCTTGATGGCGAAATTGGTCGTGGCGGTATGGGTGTAGTTTACCGTGCCGAAGACGCACAGATGCGGCGGGTGGTGGCGATAAAGACGTTGCCATCTATCATGACGCATAACCAGGAATTAATGCGCCGGTTTAACAGCGAGATTCAGCACGCCTCGCGGTTGGAACATCCGAATATAGCGCGCGTGTATGATGTTGGCGAGGATGCTGGAACAAATTATTACGTAATGCAATATATCGACGGAAAAAGCCTGCGTGAACTGCTGAAAGAAAAAGGCAGATTAACACTGGAAGAAGCACTGCCAATTCTTGAACAGGTAGCCTCTGCACTTGATTATGCAAATAGCCAGGGAATCATCCACCGTGATATAAAACCGGAAAATATCTTACTGAATAAAGCCGGCAACGCCTACGTAGTAGACTTCGGCATAGCCAAGGCAGCAGAAGGAACCCGTACCACACGCGGTATGCTCGGTACCCCTGAATATATGTCGCCAGAACAAATTCGTGGAGAAATGGTAGATGGACGATCGGATCAGTATTCACTTGCAGTAGTGGCTTATGAAATGCTGACAGGTCAAACGCCATTTAAGACTGAAGGCGATGACCCCTGGGCACAGATTCAGAAGCATTTGAATGAAACGGTAATTAATCCACGTCAGTTAGGTATTGTTCTTCCAGACAATGCTATAAACTCATTATTTAAATCTTTGAACAAATCATCAGAACAACGTTTTGATGATTGTATAGACTTGATAAGTGGGTTGCGAGATGAAATTGATGTTGCAGATTCGTTTTGTCTTACTCAAAAACCTAAGTATTCATTTTATAGATTGCTATTGATAGCTGTGATAGCAATAATTATTTTTATGGCTATTGTAATAAGGAATAAAAACGTAACTCTGGAACATGAGCAAAAAATAAACGTTTTTGTCTTGAAAAATCAACTTCAAGTTGCTTTTATACGAAGTAGTGAAGGAATGAGGCAATTATGCCTTTCTTCATTAGATGGAAAAAATCAGAAAAGAATATCATGGCTACCAGGATATTTTAGTGCTTATAGAAGTGAAGAGGATAAAAGTCTTATTTCGAAAGATTTAAAATGTATTGCA
>JBIJDE010000172.1:0-8948 GCA_044344305.1 Armatimonadota bacterium | reverse complement strand
AGAAAGGTATTCAAGTTTATAATAATAGTCATGTTATCTCTAAAATAGAGAAAAATAGGAGTAATATAGATGAACAATTCGGCTTTAATCCATTTATGATACTTTGTGATATAAGTGACGATGGAAAGTTTATAACTTATTTAGATAAAGCAAAGCAAGTGATAAAAGTTGCCGAAACTAAATCAGGAAAAATTATAATAACACGTGAAGATGTCTTTGCTTATGATAGTTCTGGAGGTGATATCACTGATGAATATTGGTCATCACCTGCATTATCACGCACTGGTGATTTTATAGCATATGCCAATCTCGACGGTGAATTAATTATAGAATCAATAAAGAAAGGGGGTAAAAAGATTGTTGGTCGGTCAACAAAAGGTAGTAGAGGCACAGCAGGAATTTATAAAAATGGTTTTTTAGCAGGTTCACGTCCTAATGTTTTAACACAAGATATGCATCCCGTATTCTCTGGTGATAGTGAAGAAATTTATTACATAAATGGCGATGAAATTTGTCGTCAATCTATACATAATAAGAATACTCCGGAAGTGATATATTTTAATAAAGATAATAATATTTCATTTTTTAATTGTTATAATGGTAAAATAATTTTAGTTACTTCGTTAAAAAATAATTATAAAGAACAATACATTACAGTCATTGATGCTCAAACAGATGAAACAATAGTAAGTAAAAAAATTGTAGGAGGAGGAATTGGTAATGTTGTGATGTATAATAAAAATGTTTTTTATGAGATGAATACTATTGAATCATCTTACAATATTTTCCAACTCAATCTGAATAAGGATAAAGATGATTTTATTTGTTATGGCCAATTGGTCACAGTGGGAGAATATCCATCTGATCTTGGACATCAAATTGAGGAAAAGGATATATCTCCAGTAGGTTATAATGCATCATATTCTCTTATTGGTTCGGTAACTGCTGATTTTGATGCAGATGGAAAAATGGAGAAGGCTTTTTGTGCAAACGATACTTCTAAAGAAGGTAAAGTTGTCTTTTGGGTTGTTAAAGATGAGAATGTAAAATGGAAGTCAGATACCGATATTGATAATATACATGCTGTTATCTCTCAGTTTGTTGCTCGCGATTTAAATAATGATGGTAGAGCAGAATTAATATTTGACATGTGGGATAAGAATTGGGAGTATGGTGTGTGGAGTATGTTAAAGATATACAGATGGGATGATAAAAAATTTATACATATTACAACTTGTTTTGATTCCGGCTGGCCTGACTATTATGATAAACAAAAATATTATATTAATATGAGTGAAAAGAAACCTATGAAATTAGCTACATTGGGAAGTAATGTAAGATTTTTTGATTATGTTAATGATAGATATATCCAAGTTGGGAAAATAGAAAAAGTTAATGATAAAATTTTGAGAAAACAGGGTTACATACCAATAAAAGAAGCGTTTCGATCTATAAAAAAATCAGAATAAAAAATTTGAAGCGAAATTGAAAAGTTCAGTTTACTTATTTTATACTCAATATATTATTAAGGAGGCTTTATCTAAATGAATAAAGTTATGTTGTTTATCATGGTATTCATGTGCGCATTTGGGTGCACAATGTGGTCATTAGATGCCTGCGCAAAATCACCTGTTAAAAAACAGGTGCCGACAAACAATACTAAGAAGTCTATAACGAAAACTAATCCAGGTATTAACACGAAGACTAATAAAGAAATAAAGACAAAAATCAATCCAAAAGACGGCGCAGAAATGATACTAATTCCCGCTGGTGAGTTCTTAATGGGTAGTAAAGACACTGAAAAACTTTCCAACGTCAATGAGAAACCGCAACGAAAAGCTTATCTTGACATTTACTATATGTATAAAAACGAGGTTACGGTGGCACAGTACCGTAAGTTCTGTACGGCGACAGGTAGGAAAATGCCGAATGCGCCAGATTGGGGTTGTCGTGATACTCACCCGATAGTGAATGTAAGTTGGAATGACGCGAAGGCATATGCTGACTGGGCAGGTGTAGTGTTGCCTACCGAGGCGCAATGGGAGAAGGCGGCACGTGGAACAGATGGTTGTATCTACCCGTGGGGAAATACGTGGGATGAAACTAAATGTGCGAATTATACAAATTCCGGTAAAGGCAATACAACGTCGGGGACCCACCCGGTTGGCAGTTTCCCAACAGGTGCCAGTCCTTATGGTGTGATGGATATGGCGGGCAATGTATGGGAGTGGTGTGGGGATTGGTACAGTGGTGATTATTATAAGAATGCACTGGCGAAGAATCCTACTGGTCCAGTAACTGGAATTAGCCGTGTGCTGCGGGGTGGTTCGTGGGACGGCAACTACTACTTCGGTGACTATGTCTATCGCGGTGCCTTTCGTAACTTCAACATCCCTGATAACTACATCAACAACGGCCACTTCGGGTTCCGTTGCGCCTATCCAGGACCGTAATTTCCCCTTTACAATGTGCAGGAGCACCGCACTGGGCATGACGGTCGGTTATTTGTCTGAACCTCGGATTGAGAAGATTTTAGGGATTTAATGGATTTTTTTCTGAACCAAGATTATACGGATTTTGGGATTACAGGATTTTGTTAATCCTTTTAATCCTCTCAATCCGAGGTTCAGATAAATTAATATTCCAGATTTATAAAGGAACTACCAATATGCTAAACACAACTCTAAATAACCGTTACTACCTCGAGTCCGAAATAGGCCGCGGAGGATGGGAACTGTTTACCAGGCGCGGGATTTGCAGCTTGGCAGGATGGTGGCGGTTAAGGTGATTATGCTCGTTATTTCATATCGTTTTCTAAATAAGGGCAAAGAATATAAAGGAGAAAATTATCAATGTTAAAATGGTTAAATCTAATTTTAATTGCATGTCTATTTGTTTTTACTTTTGTGGCCTGTCACGCTGAAACTGTTCAGCTCGATAACAATTTCCCAGTGAAGAATGGGGCATGGGGATATAAAGACGTAACATATTCAGCAAAAGGAAAGACATATCGTGGAATCGGTTATCCGCAACCACCATATGCTAATGGATATGCTGAGTTTGATATTACTGGATATTCGTCTTTTCAAACATACGCGTCAATATATGAAGGCCTTGGTTGCGTTGCTACATTAAATATTTATGTTGATGGAGATATTGTGTGGTCAAAAAAAATGCGGGATGGTGATGATGATATTTTAGTAAATATCAATCTCATAGGACATAATACACTTAAATTAGAGCGTATTATGCAGGGAGATGGTGCTAATTTCCTGGATCCGAAGTTAATTAAAATGACTGATGAAAATGTTACAATTCCGAAAGTAGTCATGTGCCGTGCTGTTCCATATATTTCTGCGGATTATTTTGCAGAAATTGTTGGTTGGAAGTGTATTTATACCCATGGTACTCTCGCCCCTATATCATTTGAAAATAATGGCGTTAAAGTTGTTATTAATCCTAATCCAATGTATCCTGTTAAAAATTTTATGCTAATGGAAGTTATTAATGTTGGCGGGAAGCCATATCTCCCTGCAATAAATCTTGGTAAAACACTTAAATTGGAAACTTTCTGGGAACCTGCTACTCAGATATTGACAATAAATAATGCAAAATCACAACTTGTTAATATATTCGTAGACCGTTTAGCAACTGATTATTTAGTACATCTATATCGGTATAAGCATAGTAGTGATAATGATCTTATTAAATATCCAGAAAGCAACAGTACTGGAAAAAGTCAAAATAACTTTAAACTAAAACGCATGAATGAATCCTGGATTGATATTTCACATGATACCAGTCCTTGGCAAGGAAAACATATAGCCTTTCTTATACATGGTATTCCACTTTTAACTGAAGATATAACTCGGGCAGATCTTCTTCCATTGGCTTCTCACCTATTAAATAACATTAAAGATGAGAAGTTGAATATAAAGGTCGGGTATGATACTATATATGCTGTTGAATACCCGCTAAATTCACCAATTAATGAGACTGGCGCAGCTGTTGCCAAGTTTATTAATGACCATTGTCAACCCGGAGTTAAAATAGATGTATTTGCGCACAGTATGGGTGGGTTAGTCGCTCGGAGTGCAATTGAAGGTCCTTTTCCTCTCATTCGAAAGACAGCTAAATCTTCTGTTGAGCACTTGGTAACCATGGGAACTCCCCACCAGGGACATCCATGGTCAGGAGATCCAAAAGGTCCATGGGCTAATATTTCGACTAATATAGTAAAAACTCTTCAACCAAAATTAAATGATGTGGAATATTATGACGAAGTTCTTGACATGGAAATGGGTAAACCAATTAATGATCCAACAAAATATTCTTCATTCTTGCGTAACCTGAATGATGGTCGGAAAACTACAGTACATGCATATTCAATATATGGTATTTCTCCTCTTAAACCATATCCATATACAGGAAAGAAAGTTGATGCTGTATTAAGTAACAGATTCTCAACTGTTAACCCATTTTTATTAGATTGCTGGAATAGGAATGATGGTTTCATGCCTGTTGCAAGTGCTGATTATAATTTAAGTCATGAATATAAGTCATGGAAAGATAGTTCCGTCGAAGTAAATCATGATGCACTTACTTTTGATCCGTCAGTATTTCGTATTATAGACAACTGGATAATAAAAGATAATTGGTTCGATAATAAAGATAGTTCCGTCGAAGTAAATCATGATGCACTTACTTTTGATCCGTCAGTATTTCGTATTATAGATAATTGGTTCGGTAATAAAGAGAAGAAAAAACAGTTGTTGCCAATTACTAATGTAGCTTTGAATAAACCGGTAACAGTAGATGTTTCAGGTAATACTATTTCTGATGATACAGGTCGATCAATAGAAGATATTACAGATGGAAGATTAGATTATTTACTAGCTTCAAGTCATCAAAAAGATGGTGTAGTTGGTTGGGTTAATGAAAACTATAATAATAAAATGATTATTAAGATTACTATTGATCTTAAAGGTAAGTATCAGATTAATCGAATAAGATATAATATGGGTGATGTCCAGCGTGCTGAGACGTGGAATGCAGATATTATGGAAACTTCTTTTGGAAAAACAACAACAAACCCAGGATATCCCGGTAAAGGTAGCTGGACTGAGCAGACCGGAAACATTACTGCCAATACCGTTACTATTATACTTACAAAGACACGTACATCATGGGAGACTAATTGGCTATTTATTGGTGAGATAGAAATATATGGGCAATGATGAAAAATTTTATAATAGATTTAGTTTTGTAAAGTAATAAATAGTTACATTTTTCAATAGAACCAAAGGAACTACCAAATATGCTAAACACTACTCTAAATAACCGTTACCACCTCGAGTCCGAAATTGGGCGTGGGGGGATGGGGGCTGTTTACCGGGCGCGGGATTTGCAGCTTGATCGGGTGGTGGCGGTTAAGGTGTTGCCGCACGAGTTTTCTCATGATGCGCAGTTTTTGACGCGGTTTAAGAATGAGATTCTTAATACTGCCAAGTTGCAGCATCCGCACATTGTCTCTATCTATGATGTTGGGGTGGATGGGAATACCCATTATTATGTTATGCAGTATGTGGATGGGCAGGATTTAACATCTTATTTGAAATCTCGGGGGAGTTTGTCGGTTGCTGACGCGATGAGGATTATTGAGCCTATTGCAGCGGCGTTGGACTATGCCCATGGCTGTGGAATTGTGCATCGGGATATTAAGCCGGAAAATATCATGATTGACCGTCATGGTGTGCCAAGTTTGACTGATTTTGGCATTGCGCATTCTCTGGAAGGCACCCGTATGACCACCGGGATGGTGGGGACACCGGAATATATGTCGCCGGAACAGGCGAAAGGTGATGCTATTGATGGTCGGTCTGATCTGTATTCGCTGGCAATTGTCGCCTATGAGATGCTGACTGGTATCACGCCATTTCGTAGTGAGACTAACCAGCCATGGGCTATTGTTAATAAGCATATTTCCGTACCACCGCCTGACCCGCGAACTTTGCGAAATGACTTGCCGGATATGGTGGTGAATGCGTTGATGCAGGCGTTGGCTAAACAACCGGAACAACGGTTTTTAACTTGCTGCAATTTTTCTTTGGCGATGTCCGGGCAAAACCAGGTAATTGTTCCCGGCACAATACCTGAAAAACCTAAGGTTCCTGATAAAAAGAAATCAAATACGGCCTCCCTGGTAATTTTTGCAATTTTCGTATTCATGTATGGGATATGGCTGGTGATGGGCAACAAAGGCAATGTTAATACACCGGAACCACAGGATACTACAGTAGTGACTTCTGAGAATCCTCCAACTGCTCCGGCGGGTAATGGCAATACTACCCCAAATGAAAAAGACCCGAACTCATCTGGTGATAATAATCAACCAAATGGTGAAACAGGTACAACACCCGGCGTCCCAGCAGGCATTGGCGCAGGTAATAATACGGCCGTAGAACCGCCTGTTAATAAAAATGTGGCGGTAAGTTATAAAGATATTTCATGGGTCACAGAAGAAGACCCGGCATATGGTTTTACCATTGAACGGCCTGCTGACTGGAAAAAAGAGCAATTTGCAATTAATAATGGGAATGGGCAAAGAACAATGTTTAGAAGTTCCGAACCTGATGTTTCTATTCAAATTGATACCATAGGCGGTATGCCGGATAGAGACCCGATAGAGTCATGGCAAAGCCTTGATCGACGTTTTACCAAAGCTTACGGCAGCCGATATCATTTAATCTCGATGGATTATGGCACTTTGGGGGGTATACAATCTGGAATATGGATTTTCACTAATTTCAAAGCAAAATCAAAAAGTATAAATCTAAAGAAAGTAGATAATGGACTGAGCCGCAATGGTATCGGCTACGCAGTGCTTTGTACCGCTCCGGTAGGTATTTTCAATAAATATCAGGATATTTTTGACTATATTTTTGCAAGTTTTAAGTTTACTGATACTGTTGTTCCAGATGGTGGTGAAGAAACTGGTGATTAGCTAAAACATTTGTAGGTATATTTTCTAAACATGAAAGTAATAAACTTTAAGTACAAAGGAGACAACGATGTTAAAACTAAATTTCATTCTTATTATGGCATTGGCAGTTTTGCTATGTGTTGCTCAACATGCAAGTTCTGTTCAAGTAAAGCCAGTCTACACGGTTGGTGAAGAGCGTATTTACGGTGTCTCGGTCACCACACATACAGTGAGTCCAACAGGAAAAAGAAGCGTAAAACCAGTAGTTAAAGCATTTGCGGTATTTAAATATACAGTGTTAAGTGCACAACCCGATGGCTCGGTCAGGATGCGTATTGACCCGGTGGGCGCTGTGCTTAATGGCAAACAATTTAACTCACGGACTCAACTTGGTGAATCAGTTGTAATTAAGATAAACCGATATGGTAAGGTAATAGCCGTTGAAGTCCCGGCTACAAAATATACTGCTGCGAAGAATTTTGACCTGCAACCGTATATGACAGAGGCCTGGAGTAAAACTCCCTGGATTCCTGAGAAGAATATTCGTAAAGGTGAAACCTGGACATATAGCAAACAGAACCAGAATATGGAAAAAAGCAAAGGAGAAGTCAAGGTAACATTGGCATCAGAGAATGAAATGTCAAATGGAATAGCATGTTGCCGTTTTGATATGACAGGTACCAGTAATGTCATAATAGATGAGGCATTGGCATCAACCCTGGCAAATCCACCGAAAAACGTTCCGCCAGCAGTAGTCGAAAAATGTCGGCCTTATGTCGCAGGCATTACTGGACAGGGAACAATGTCAAATAGTACCCAATGCTGGATATCTTTGAAAGATGGTGGTATCGTTGCTGCATCGGGCAAATCAAAGTCGTCATTTTCTATGAATACCGGTGAAAAGCTGTTTTCTAAACAATACTCATATATTTTGGAAAATGAATCGCAATTACGACGCCTTGTCTCGGGTGAAGTGACAAATTTTTTAACAGTATCAGAGGAAGATAAAAGGGACTTTATTCAGGATACAACAACAGATTCAATTACTGGCGGTAACACATTTGCCGAAAAAATGAAGAAATTATCTAATACTAAAGGGTATATGTCGATAGTAATGGGTGTATCTATCTTTGATTTACTCCTCATAGAAGGCCCACTTGACTTCATCGATTTCTCGTTCGAGTTGCATGGCCGTATTTTACCCAACCACATTGATTATACAAATCTGGAACTGTCAGCAGGTTTGAAAATAGGCGTTGATTTACCGATAATTGACTTTCTCGGTTTATTCATTGGTGCTGGGACATATTGGGGTGGTGATATGGCGGCAGATATTAAACCTGGCAAGGTTAGCCCAGGTATATCTACCGCCTTATTATTTGCAGGTTCCAGCTTCTCTCCATCATCTGCTGAAATAGGGTTGACTACCTCAATTATTAAATTAGGTTTCGGTTGTAATGTATCGTTAAAGGATATTGTTGATACGTCGGCAAGGTAGCAATAAAGTAATATCGGGCAACCACAAGGGATTGCCCCTACGATATTTATAAAAAGACGAAAGTGCTGGTATTATTATCTTTGTGTAACTCCGCGTTAAACTCTGCGCATTTATGCGGTTAAGTTAGAACATAACATGCTGATGATATTTTTTATTTTACCGCAAAGAACGCAGAGGATAACGCAAAGTTACGCTGAGGATATATATATATGGCTTAAACTATTAAAATACATTTGGGTTGTGGGTGAAGACCACTTTAGAAGATAAATATTAATAGAATCCTGCCCGTGCCTTAACAGGAATGAGCTGGATAAATTCGTCAGAATCATTTAATTTGAAAATATATTGGAAAAACCGCGAAAACAGGGAACCTTTTCGCGGTTTTTCATTACTTATAGATGTCATACTTAAAAAGGGGAAATATAATGTGGAAATGTCCGAAATGCGGAATGTTAATTGAAGATGAGT
>JBIJDE010000307.1:0-6090 GCA_044344305.1 Armatimonadota bacterium | reverse complement strand
AAGTCGCTTTACCAGTACTTCCTGCTCTTGCAGCACTTCATCCACTAAAAAGGCTATCCGTATGCCGGCAGCTGCTATTACTATTACCTGGATATATTCCTGCGATTTCGTATCTATTTTGCGCGGCACTTCCAGAATATCAGCAAGGTGTACCAATGAAACAACTTGTCCATTAAGTGCCAATGTTTCTCTATTTTCAACTGTAACCACTTCTGTTGATTTTAACCGCCATACCCGTTCAACATTCATTGTTGGCACTATGAATAACTGTTCTGCAACTTTAATAAGAACTCCCCGAAAAGTTGTATGTGTAACCGGCACAAGAATGCGGAATGAAGTACCGATACCAGGTGTTGTATCAAGAGAAATAATACCGCCAAGTTCTTCAACATTTTCACGCACAATCGCCATTCCAAGCCCTCGTCCGGATAAATCTGTAATGGTGGCACTTGTGGAAACTCCAGATTGGCAAATATAATGCAATAATCCCTGGTCATCATACATTTCATCAAATGTCAGCATCTGGCTTTTCAATGCGGCTTCTTTCACACGTTCTATGTCAATACCGGCACCATCATCGCTGATGATGATTTCAACGTTACTGCTATCTACCTGGGCAACCGTAACTTTTACAGTACCTGCCTTCGACTTATTCTTCAATTTACGCACTTCTGGAATCTCTATGCCGTGATCTATAGAATTTCTAACCAGGTGTATAAGTGGATCTTTCAGCTTTTCCAGAATACGTTTATCCAATTCTACATCAGCACCTTCAACTATGAAGTCTACTTCTTTTCCCAGATCACGTGAAATATCCCGAACCATTTTGGGAAATCCCTGTAATAGAGCTGAACAAGGTAGCATAAGTAATCTTTTTGTATCCAGCAGTAAATCATCGACCATGCTGCCTACATCACGGGCATCATTTTCGCTTGAATGTGCCAGATTTTAAAGTGCACTTGCGATTTTTTTTAATTTATCGTTCTGCCCGGTAAGAAAATCCTGAAGTTTAGTTGTTAATACTGTGTCACCAGTATTTTGTACCAATGCCAGGTATGCCTGTTCTAATATTGGAGAAATTGAAGCCCAGGCTTTTTCAATTTGACGTACCCGATTAGTTACTCCCTGAATATCATCAGTATGTTGAAGCAGTGCCAGTTTCGCTGCCAGCATCTCCTCTGCTTCCCGCAATACTATATCTAAACGATCCGCTGCAACGCGAATAGTACCTGTAAAATCAGTTTTTACTTCGCTTTCACGAACTGCAGCCGGTTTGACAATATTCATATTTATATCATCAGTTTTTGATAATGGTGGTAAATTTGTATCTACAGCCGGGGTATTATCAGGTACAGGTGAATTAATTATTTCTGACGTTTTCAACTCTGAGATGATAGGGTGCTGCGTAACATCTGTAGCATCTTTGGCAAATGATTGTCGGCTTCCCCCTGCTTTCAAATCACTTAATTCTTGTTGCAATGATAATATCAGATTTCCCTGTAAATCTGATTTCCCGGATAACAGAGAATTAATAACATCAGTGACGCGGTGCAAAGTATCAAATAATTCCGGGGAAAAATTAATCTCTTCACGTTTTATTGCTGCAAATACGCTTTCCGCAGCCTGGCATAGTGCTTCGATATCAGTCAAATCTACCGCACGTGATGCGCCTTTCAAACTATGCACAGCACGATAAACAGTCTCAATAAGGTTCTTTCGTTCATCAGACGCCGGTGTTTTCTCTAATACCAGCAATCCAGCAGACATCGCAGCAAGGTGCTCGTTTGCTTCGATGCGAAACGTTGCAAGCAACTGTGCGAAAAAATCATCATGTTTATCCATAGTGGTCTCCTATCATAATCGATACTGGTCAACCAATTCCTTCAAACGCAGACCGAGAGCATTTAGATTATGCGCAGACTCTTCAAGCTGCTGTACCCCATCTACACTCTGCCTGGTGGCTTCTTTGATATTCTCCATCGCTGAGGTAACCTGATCAACACCTGCAAATTGCTGTTGGCTTGATGCCATGATTTGCATAGCCATTTGCGTTGATTCCGAAATACTGGCAGACAATACCTGCAATGATTCATTAACCTTGCCGGACTGTATTACCCCTGCTTCAACAGCTTTGTTTCCTTGTTCGGTAGCCATTACGGCTGCGCCGGTTGCCTTTTGTATGTCGTTGAGAATAGTCCGCACCTGGCGGGTTGCCTGCCGCGACTGTTCTGCAAGACTCTTTACTTCTCGTGCTACAACTGCGAAACCTTTACCCTGGTCACCAGCCTTGGCGGCTTCGATAGCAGCATTTACTGCTAATAGATTTGACTGCTCTGCCAGGTCATCTACTGAAGAAATAATTTCACCAATCGCCTGACTTTGCTCGCTGAGACTCATAATACTTTCAGCAATATGCACCATTTGTTCGCGTATTTGCTGAATACCTGCAACTGTGGCTGAAACTGCTTGTTCACCATTTTGCGATACCTGTTCTGTCCGTTTCGCGCTTTCTGCTACTTCTTTTGCTTTATCAATTGCGACCCTAGAAGTCTGCTTAACTTCTTCAACTGTTGTTGTTGTTTGACTGACTGACGATGCCGTTTCTGTAGAAGAAGAAGCGAGTTGAGTGGCCGTTGCGGAGATCTCACTTGCTGCAGAAACAAGCAATGACACACCTGTCAGCAATTCATTTGTTTGTCGGCGAAGACTATCAACCATGCGGACAAACATATTGCCCAGTATGTCTTTTTCCGATATAGCTAAAACCTTAACCGTTAAGTCGCCATCTGCAACAGCCTGGCTGATGGCCGCCATGTTGCCCAAGTAATTTATCATCTGCATGAACGCCTGCGTCAGGACGCCAACTTCATCTTTCCGGTTTGTGATGGATATCTTGATATCCAGATCGCCGACACTGATTTGCTGGGCATTCTCGGTCAATTTTTTCAGTGGATTAGCAATACTTCCGGTGATAAAGAAACCAATAATGCTGAGGATAATTATTGCACTGATTATTCCAGCGATAATGAAATTTGTTACTATTCTGGCAGATGTAGCAGATTCATCACTCCGAATTTTCAAGAGACCACTCTCTTCATTTTTCATTTCCGCAATCTTTACCCGGACAGCATCCATATACTCTTTTCCTTTACTACTGTTAACCAATTCTTTCGCCGATTCGAATCCCTGTTTCTTTCTAACAGAAATGAGTTCTTTCATAAAGTTTAGTTTATCATCAATTAATGGACGCAATTCATTACAATTTTTCTGCTGCTTAGGATTATCTCCTGTAAGTTTCTTTACCTCATTATATGCTTTTTCAACAAGAGGCAGGCCTTTGTTATACGGTTCAAGGTATTTATCTTCTCCTATAATAGTGTATCCACGCTCACCAGTTTCCGCATCAACTAATCCACCAACGATATTATTAAGATGGTCAATTACTTTATAGGTATGAGTGACCATATTATCATTTTTAATTAGTTGTTTCACCCCCTGATAGGAAACACTACCGATAACAATCAGCATCAGAAGCGCCAATACATATCCGGCGCCAATTTTCATTCCAATAGACAGTTTCATGTTCATTCCTCCACTATATTTTTTACCCTTTCCGGGCATTAAACAACTTCGTTTACGACAACATCAGTATCAGTCAAAAGTGCTGATGCCTCCAGAATAGCCAGGCGATCTTCAGTGACACCGTGCAAATATTTCGCACGAATACCAGATAGAGTTGGCAAAATAGTCTGAATATGATGAGTTGGAATATTGTATACCCCAATTACTTCATCAGCCAGAATGCCAAAATTCATATCCTGATTCTGCAACAGGATAATCCGCGTATTACTGGTCAATTCCAACGGCGGTAAATCAAAAAAATGTTTTAAATCAATTACTGATAATAGTTCACCACGCAAGTTCGTTAACCCCGCCACAAACGGCGGGGTACATGGTATAGTGGTTAGCTTTTTAACGGGAAATACTTCACGAATATATCTCGATGCAAAAGCATATCTTTCTCCTGATAGATGAAACTCAACCACTTCTAACATATCACCAATTGCTACTTCCTGTTCGGGTTCAATGGCAAGCTTTTTCGCACGTTCTCTGAGAATTTTATTTACTTTATCTTCATCATATATCACCATTTCAGTATCATTAATCATTTTTGTTTCTCCACATTATGTAATAAAAGTATGGTGTCATTCAATTGCTTTACAGTTACATTATCAGATTCAGATTCAGGAAGAATAGCATCCGACGGTAATGACGCCAGCAGATGTAAAGCATTGTTGAAATATTTTGCAGCATTTTTTGTATTGCCATGGAGTTTAAATATATTACCCAGGGTAAAATGAGCCATTATACACTGATGATTTAAAAACAACACATGTTTTAAAGCATCAGCGGCTGCACTTATATCTCCCTGTTCAAGGATAATGGTGGCCTGGAGATAATGATATCGATAATTTGTTTTATCAATATCAATTGCTTGCTGACACCACTGTAATGCTTCCTGATATCTTCCCAATTTAAGATAAGAACCTGCTAAAAGAGAAAGTACTTGTCCTGTTTTGCTATCAGCGAGATTTTCTTTTAATGATGCCGCAAGGTATTCCACCACCCGTGTATATTTTGCTTCCTGAAACATTAATAAAGCTTTTTGATAAATTGATAATTCATCTTTCTCAGGTGTCACTACAGATGAATGAGTAATTTTCTGATTTTTTAAGACTGCAGGATTTGAAATTACCGGATTTGGTGATTTTTCATTATAAAAATGGGAAACCACTGGCAACTGTTGAGCTATACTGGTAATTTGCACATTACTACCTTCTGCCAGCATCTGTTTTTCTTGATGTTGGTATTTTACTTTTTTTGAAAATAATGTCACACCAGGATAGCTGACAGGATAAAATAATGGCTGTTTAGGCAAGCTTGTTTCACTTGGACTCATAATCAGCCATCCCTCTGGTGCCAATGTATTATAAATCTGCGTTATTACCTTTTTCACCACATCAGGATTAAAATAAATCAATACATTGCGACACAGGATGATATCAACATCTACAAGTGGATTGCCATTAATCTGGTATATCTCATCAGCAAGGTTGAGCGGAGCAAATTGCACCATTGATTTGATTTTATCAGAAAGCTGATACCGATTATTAGTTGTAATGGAGAAATATTTTTCTTTAATATTTTCCGGCACACCGCGAAATGACCATTCGCCATATATACCTTCATTTGCTTGCTGCAAGAATTGCTGATTAATATCTGTAGCAATAATCTTAATATTCCACTTTAATATATCAGGAATAAGACGATGTAGAAGGATTGCCAACGAATATGGTTCTTCACCAGTGCTGCACCCGGCACTCCAAATAGTTAGTTTTCGAGACTTTTTATACCTATCTGAAATTAATTTAATTAATATATGGTTTTCCAAAATATTAAAATACTCAATATGCCGAAAAAAATAAGTTTCTCCAACTGTAAAATGAGTAGCAAGTTCACTGATATTTTGTTGAGTAAGTGATGTAGCAAGCAGCCACTGGCAGAAATCCTGAAGGGAATGATATCCAAATGCTTTCGCCGCGCTCCTCATATTCCTTTCCATATCACGGTATCGTTCTTGCGGATAATGTAGTCCCAACTTTGCAGCGATAAGATTACTTACCGCGGTTAGCAATTCTGTAGATAATGAATGATGCACTTCAGATTTTGTTATCATGATGTACCAACTCGCAAATAGATGCTTCACATTCTACATCAAAGAACTTTTCCAACTGATGAATTAATACCAGGTCATCACCGCTTTTTACCACGTCTGCAATGGTATGAACTCCGGCTTGCATAATCTCATCAGGTGAAAAATCTATAATTTCCCGAACATCATCTACCAGCAGTGCTAATAAATGCTGTTTAACTTTTATTATAATAAAACGATCTGAAATCCTTATTGGACGCTCAACAATCTGGCATTTCATGCGCATATTGACTACTGGTATAACATCACCTTGCATATTGAGCATACCCAGTATAGTAGTTGGAGCATTGGGAATATGTGTAATTTCTGCAGCAAAA
>JBIJDE010000306.1:0-6100 GCA_044344305.1 Armatimonadota bacterium | reverse complement strand
ACCATGCGGGTAATATTTATAGTACCCACAACCTCAGCAGCCTGGGTTGTGAGCGCTGCCAATAATAACGCTAATATGATTTTTTTCATATCTATCTCCCTGGGAATTGTTTCAACCTGTTGAATTATAAATATAGTAGCATTAATTTGCCAGATTTTCTACACTATTTTTGGAATCAATGTGCCATTTTCTAACTTTATGGCAAGTAAGTGGATATTTTTGTTAATAGGAGTTTTGCTAAATAAGAGAAGTATGCTTGAAATGGTCACTTCGACAAGCCTCAGTAACCGTAATTTTGCCGGTCACTGAGCTTGTCAAATGGGAAAGACTTGTTATGATATTAATTCTTGTTATGATTATTTGTGATATCGAAGTTCCATACTAATCCACCATTGATGCTGGTTTTACCTTTTTCATTAAGATCAGCATAAACGCGAAAATCTAAATTATCATTTACTAATCGACTTGCACACAATGATGTAGCACTTCCTATTCCTACATGTGAGCCATATTCAAGGAATAGATCTATATCGTATTTTTGATAAATAGCGGGGAAGTAAAGGCCGTATGTTTCTAACTTATTGCCATCTACACCTTTACCAACCTCTGTGTATCCTTCTAAATAATTCTTTATTAAAGGAGCAGATAGGCTTCCGGTGTAGCCATTGCCGGGTTTTACACTTCCAGCGTTTAGATAATTTACGCCAATTACAGTGCCTTTCACTTCAGCGGAAATATGGGCAGTTGCACCACGTTCTGCTCCTGCACCCAATGGGTTGCTATCGTACAACCAGGCGGCTTCTGCGTTCACTTTATCTTTTTGATAGCTTAGACCTGCGCCGGTATAGCGGTCAAATATCAACTGTGTAGATTTTAAGTTGCGAATAACCGGTCCGGCTTGATATCTTTTTCTTCCAATAAATGCGGAGATATTGTCATTAATTGGATGTTCAAACAATGCTACAGAATCAAACTTTTGTGAACTTTTTTTATCTTTTACAATCAGGTAATTCGACTCAACTGTGTAGATAGATTTCCCCAGTCGACCGATGATAACTGTCTTGGCACCAGCGAATAATGGGTCTCCGCTAAATGCAAACGCATTACCTGTAATATTTGGCCTTACATATTTTTTAACAATTTTTCCATCATTATCTACAAGTTCAGTTCTCCAATCACAACCATTAGTTAATAAGCTGGCAATAGCACCAATTCCAACTATTGCCAATGAACTTTTATTTTTATCAATTAACCGATAACTGGTATCATTATTTGTCGGTGCGAGATTTGATATCGGTGTAATCGTCGCTTGACGTACTTGAGAGTAGTTACTCCAGTTAATAGTACTGTTTGTACTATTACTGTTTTTTATAATTGTATCTATTAATTCCGGCACAGTATCTATAGACAATACTTTTTTAATCAGATTTACCTGGTCAGTTGTTAGATTATATAGTCTTGCCATATCATCATTGGCATGAAGAGCTTTATATGACGAAATCGTCTGGCCAGTTAATAGTGCCAATTTAACTGGGGTCTCAACTTTAGCCCTTGCGATATCCATGAAGCTTTTTCGGATGTTGGGGTCAGATATAAATCCATTAATCATCATAGGTAAGTTTGTACCAATCGCATTGTCTTCCTGAATATACTGACTGATGAGTTGTCCAATTTCAGTGCCAGTTGTCACCATTGTTCCATTAGCAACTGAAGTAAGTGCAGATGTCCAACCTTGCACAGTTCCCCCTAATTCAACGGGAAGTAATGCTGTAGGTATGAGTGATGTAAATATTTTTACATCGTTTGGACCAATTTTTGCACCATCAATCAAGTTGATAACGGTAACATTAGTTGTCTCGCCAGCATTAACCTCGGTGGCGGGTATGTTGCTGTTTATATTATAATTTGGCATAACATCAACAGTGCCTTCCAAGACAGTAACCTGAGTGCTGCCATCTGCTTTTACTGTAACTATAAAAATTGTGCCTTTCGCAGTTGCTGTGGTGGTTGGTGTTTGTACTGTCGTTTTGCTTCCTTTTGCAACCTTAATCCATACAGCACCTTCTTTTAGTTTAATATTCCGTAAGTTATTTGTCTGTTGCACAACCATATCAGTACGTTCGTTGATTCGCAAAATAGATTTGTCGGTAAAAGTAATCTCGGCCATTGATCTCTTGAGGGTTCGTATGCCCTGCTGGTCAGTGACGGTTTGGTTTTGTGTTGCATCTATCCATGATACATTGCCACCATCAGTGACAGCACCTGATGAAACCTTTACCATGCGGGTAATATTTATAGTACCCACAATCTCAGCAGCATGGGTAGTGAGCGCTGCCAATAACAACGCTAACATGATTTTTTTCATAGTTATCCCCCTGTTATAATATAGTAACATTAATTATTTAGTTTGACTATACTATTTTTGGGTTCATCGTACCATTTTACAACTTTATAACATGCGACCGGGTTAGTTTTGCCTTTTAATGTAACTTCACCCAGCGATTCAACATCCATGTATTGTTCTAATTCCAGAAATGTTGGGTGGTCAATTACAACATCCGGCTTGCCAGTGACACCTTGTAAACGTGATGATAGGTTCACGGTATCGCCAATAATTGTAAATTCGTGACGTTGTTCACTGCCGACGTGACCGGATACCAGTGGGCCGGTGGTGATGCCGAATCCGCTGGCAAGCGAGAACATAGTTCCGTCGTCATCGGGAAATTGCTCCAGAGAAATATCCCGCATTTTCACAGCAGATTTCACCGCGTGATAAGCGGCGTTTTCCTGGGGAATTGGTGCTCCAAATACGACCAGAATTCCATCGCCAAGGAACTTGTCGATGGTTCCGCCTTCCTGGTAGATTACGCTGGTCAGACGGCTAAGGTGCTTATTCAGTAATCGTACCACTTGTTCTGGTGGATGTGCTTCAGAAAATCCGGTGAAGTTGCGGATATCACCAAATATTACTGTGGCATTAATTCGGCTTGCTCCCATGTTTCCTTCTTGTCGCAATATAGTTTCCAATACTGCCGGACTAACATAACCCGCCCACTTTTTCTTTAAATTTCCGCGCTCTACCCATGATATTGATCCGGCACCCAGCAGGATGAATGTGGTAGGAATTATCCACGGCAGGAAAAAGTTTCCTTTGGAAAACAATAGCAATGACAGAAAGAAATAAGTGAATACGGAGACGAATAATAATACCGGGCCACGCCAATTCATGAAATGTCGTACCAAATAAGTCGCAAGTAAGGAAAATATAAAAGTTATCATCCATACAAAGCCGGCCTTTGCGGTAGTGATAAATGATTGTTTACTTAATGCGTTATAAATCTGTGCGTGTACTACAACACCGGGAAGTTTATCGGTATATAATCCGCTTCTACTGTCAGATGTTAATTCACTGCGGCCAATTGTTGAAAAATGGGTATACGCGGTAATAAAATCTTCACCCAGTGACTTGGTCATTTGTGCGCCAGTGGTACCAATGAATACAATTTTATTTTTAAAAGTTCCTGGTTTCGTGTTGATTTCACCTGATTTACCAACTAACTGGTCGAAACGCGCCATTGGTATCGCGTTTAACCCACCCGGTAAATCAATATATGTAGATGGTATCTCCTTATATATTACCGGGTCGATGGTATTTGGACCTGTTCGTGGAATTTTTAAACTTCCAACCATAACATAATTTTTTTCAACTTTTATCGGGTTATCGTCATTCTTATTGCTATTTAATGCGATGTAAACAGCCAATGGCAAAGATGGAATCCATTCATCCTGATGGTTCATCGTTGGTATCATAGTTCGTACTACTTTGTCAGAATCAGGTACAACTTCTGCAAGTCCTTCCTTTGCCCATGCTTCAAAATCGATACCTAAATTATCATTGTAATAAGGGAACTCGGCAGCCTGACGTTTTTCTGTGGCACTACGATCTATCCGGCAAGTCAACACCACAGGAACTTTTTTTTCTCCAGCATATAATAGAGCATCATTTAACGCTTTATCTTCCTTATATCCTGCAAGAGCATCAGGAGTTAAATCTTCAACATTTGCGGCATCTTTTTCGCCGTAATGACTGGGGTCGCTGAATAAGACGTCATATCCGATTGCCCTTACACCATCATCAACTAAATTGCGTATGACCTGTGCGTGAAGCGATCTTTTCGGTGGCCATGGTTGTCCCAGCACGACTTCGCTTTGTCGATCATAACCAACCACCATTATATCAGGGTCAGCATTTTTTACACCACGAAGCATAAACAGCATATCGTAACCAGATAGTTCTATTTTATGAAGTGAATCTAATCCAATGATATAAAGATTTTCCGGTGGATCCCAAATAACGGATGTTAAAGTCGCCACTAAAGCGGCAAGTAAGATAGTTGAAATTTGGCGTTTAAATGGTATCTTAGGAAATTTAAGTAATTTCATATTGACGCTCCCAAAATTGATGAAACAGAATAGCGAGAGAGTGTTTTTGTAGATTAAAAAAGTTTGTTCTCTCTAAATTACCGAGTCGACTATTGTAAATTTTTAGCAATCGTTTGAAATCGTTCGCACGACCGAAATCGAAATGTTAATTTGCAATTTGCCATTTCCAATTTCCAATTTCCAATTTTCTCTCTTCTCTCTTCTCATCTCACATTCCACTGATAAATGCTTCGATATGCCTTATATCTACTATTTTACCATATTTAGTTGCGATTACCTCTACAACGTCGTATTGTATGGGTGTTTCATCAATTTTTTTTATTTTCATGTATCGCCTTGCGGCACGGACTATTCGTTTTTGTTTTGACTCGTTCACAGATTCGCCGGGGGTAATGAATGTTTCACTGGTACGGGTGCGCACCTCTACGAATATCAGGGTGTCACCCCGGCTGCAAATCAGATCTATTTCGCCATTTGTCACCCGGGCATTAGCTTCAATTAATCGATAGCCTTTGGCGCGCAACATTCGCGCGGCGTGGCGTTCACCCAGCGCGCCAATTTCTGCCCGGGTCAATTCAACTTTCTGCCAGGGCCAATGCATGATACTTATCCTAACATAACAAGTTTTCAGTTTTTTGACATGATTAACATGATTGACATGATTTTGGTCATTTCGCAAGTTCAGTGACCTTCATTAAATGCTAATTTTGCTTTCACCTGAAACCCAATTTATTTAGCCAGGAAGAAAACAAAATACAATGTAATGACTGAATTCATTTTTGAATATTACATTTTCGTGCCTTTCGTGTATTTCGTGGTTAAAAATGAATTTTTATTATTTAGCTTTAAAAGCTACTTGCTCATTACCTTTTTCTGTTCTGCAGCAATTTCTTTTATGCCGCCTTCTGCCAAATCCAGCATAGTATTCATTTCAGAACGGCTGAAGGGTAGGCCTTCTGCGGTTCCCTGAATCTCAATCAGTTTGCCGCCGCCGGTCATAACCACGTTCATGTCTACTGCCGCGCGGCTGTCTTCGCTGTAACATAAATCAAGCATCGGCAAGCCATCGATGATACCAACGCTGATAGCTGCGACGCTATCGTATACCGGCAGTTTATCGCCGTGCAGTTTTCCGCAGTTACGCATCCATACCAATGCTTCGTGAAGTGCGATATAGGCACCGGTGATAGATGCGGTCCGAGTTCCACCATCGGCAGAAATAACATCGCAATCTAATGTGATAGAACGTTCACCCAACGCGCTGGTGTCAATAACTGCTCGCAATGCGCGTCCTATAAGTCTTTGAATCTCCATCGAGCGTCCACTGGGGCTACCCTTGGTCACTTCACGCTGCTGTCTGGTATTGGTGGCGCGGGGCAGCATGCTGTATTCAGCCGTTACCCAACCGGATCCGCTTCCTTTTAAAAATGGGGGAACGCGATCCTCAACGCTGGCGGTGCAAAGCACCTGGGTTTCACCCAGCCATATCATACAAGACCCTTCAGCATGTTTCATTATGCCGCGGTCTAATTGTAATACGCGCAATTCATTATCGCGTCGTCCGTCTGCTCGTGTCATTTATTTGTTCCTTTTTCTAAATAAAACTTGTAGGGAACGCCGTCCCCGGCGTTCCTTATTTAAATTAGTTCCCCTAAAT
>JBIJDE010000304.1:0-6108 GCA_044344305.1 Armatimonadota bacterium | reverse complement strand
ACGTTTCTTGCCGTTTGGCGCAACCAGGGTCAGGTTATTTCCCGACATCTTCACCGTCTCGCCAGCATGAATATTCATAGCTATTAATCCGGCGCGTTTTCCACCCAGCCATTCCATGCAATTGGCAATAAAGATAGGAAATGATACTCGGAGAGGGAAATCTGTCCCGTGAAGGTCGAACCCAAGTGCGATGACGCGCCTATTATTCGTTTCTGATGTCACGGCAATCACTCCGCTGGCAGTCTCTATCAGCGACTTTGCACCGGCATCCGGCACTAACCGCGACGTCTGGGTTATCAGCATGTCATTTAAAGAAATATGCTGTAGTACCGGATGACGCCTATCCCAATCATTCACTTCTACATCATTCAGAGTTGTCTTAAATTCGGCTGGCACTGCATCGCCGGTACACGAAATAAGTAGCGAGTTAATACCCACCGGCAATCGATTGACCGCAACCTTATCCGCAACCACTACGGTACCGGGACTAATTACCGGTGGAATATAATTGTTAGTTGTAACTTGCACTCCCGGTGTCAGAGATAATGCTGTTTGTAAAAATATATTGCCGGGAGATACCAGCAGTACCGGCAATCTGCTATTTTCCGGCAGGATTATTTGTGCATTATTATCAGTCTTTAACGCGTCATCAATATCAATATTCGCCTTCAAAATTCCGCCAGTTGCCGGTAAATCTGGTATTGTCGCGCTCCATTTCTCACCCGGGGACAGCTTCACTTCTTGTACATCCATGGTGGAATCATTCAGCAATATCTCGACATTGAATGTTTTCGATTCAGTATAGAAGTTTTTTACCACAATAAAAGACTCGTAACTATTCACTTTTTTCGCTACCCGGCGGGCATCCATGGCAATTATTCCTACATTTCCGCCTTTCTCGCCAGTTTTTACATAATTCACATTCAGCGAAAAATCAGTTGGCAATGAAACATCATTTGAACCGCCATCACTTATTACCAACATATCCGGTTTTCCATTACCGGCAAACTTCTTGTCTCGTGCCATACCGGCGGCAATATCAAATGCCTCACGCAGATCGCCAGTTGTATCAGCAACTTCTAATTTATTTATCGCGTCGTGAAGAGTTTTTTTATCAGTAGTCATCGGAGTAAGTGTGCGCGTACCGCCACCAACGGCAATTATCAACATATTATCAGTCTTGCCCAATGAATCTATCGCTTGATGTGCGCGGCGTTGTGCCAATTCAAAACGCGAAGGCATAACATCGCGAGCAGCCATACTGGCACTGGCATCTATTACCATAATCATATTTCGTGATGAAGTAGTATTCCACAACATAGCCGGACGGGTGAGAGCAATCACGATTAATATAACAATTAAAAGCTGGAGAATTAATAAAAGATTTTTACGAAGTTTTTGTAAAGGAGAGTTCGCCTGCAAATCTTGAAGCAATTTATCCCATAACATGACAGACGGAATCACACGTTCGCGACGACGCAGTTTGAGCAGGTATAACAATATTATTAATCCACATAACGGCAGTAAATATAATAACCACCATGGTGCAATCAAATGCATTTACCCACTCCTACCTCCGTCGATATTTATTTCTCTTCTGTCCATTCTCCAAAATATACATACTTCGGCTTTGCATCTTTTGATTTTGGCTTCGCATACCATTTGCCATTTTTCGCTTTTTTATCACCGCTATTCAAACATGAATATATTCCAGTTCCCTGTAATATCGCCCTTCCCACACCTTGCGAGGTGAAACTCGCGACATGCCCGCGTAATGCAAATGCAATTTTATCTCCACTGATGACAACATCACCATTAAAGTTTTCACAAACCTTAACATCCATGCTGCCTACTTTCTGTATCTTCCATTCAACCTCGCCACCCTGGGTTGCAATATCAGCATTCGCGGTTACCCATAAAACGCCACTTCCACTAAGGGTTGCTGTCCCATTCAGCACAACAAATTGGGACAATCCCTCACCATTGCCGGAAATGCGACCAGTACCAGCAGTTAATTCATAATTAGTCGGTTCCTCAACCTTTACAGCAGCAAACGCATTGAAAATCAGCGAAAATATTAAGACTATTATTAATAAACGTGACATGTCACACCTCGTCATCAGTATTTTGTTTATTTTACCATACCGGCATTATATTGGGCAATGGAAAGGCAATTATTAGTTTTCAGTGTTTAGTTTTTAGTGTTCAGTTTTCAGTTTTCAGTTTTTAGTTTTCAGTTTTCAGTAATCCTTCAGAGTCAATTTTAAAATAGTAACTGTTTACCTTGTGTAGAGTTTTGTTTTTACATCGATTAATAGGATTGAAAAGATAAAAATTATATAATCCTTAAAAATCCTGCTTATCGATTTGAAATGAAAGACGAATAGTAAAAGGTATGATATGACAAAATACCTTGACCTTATCCCCCTATAATCGGTATATTTAACTCGTTATGGAAATTGGAATTATTGGCTTGGCTACGTCAGGCAAAACAACACTATTTAACATCCTCACTAAAAACCTGGTTAAAACCGGTGGATTTGGCGGAGATGCCCCTAATATCGGGGTTGCCATCGTCCCGGATGCGCGTTTATCCTGGATGAGCGACCTGTATAAGCCGAAAAAGACTATTTTTACCGCTATCAATGTGGTGGACGTAGCTGGTCTTACCGAGGGTGCAAATAAGAAAGATTCTTTCAGCGGAAAGTTTTTATCTGCATTACGTGCCGTTGACGGACTGGTAACGGTAGTTCGCTTATTCAAAGATTCAAGCATCCCCCACCCGATGGAAACTATCAATCCTGCACGCGATATCAGTACTATGGAATCAGAATTAATTTTGGGTGACCTTGGCGTTATCGAAAAACGGGTTGAACGCCTGCAAGCTGATATCAGCAAAGGCAGAAACCGCGCCGAATCTGAAAAAGAACTGGCTGTCATGAAACGCCTGATAGATCATCTGGAAACTGAAACCCCATTGCGCCTGATGGAATTAACCGAAGACGAGAACCGTATGCTGAAAGGTTTTACATTTTTATCAGCAAAGCCGATGATTTATGCGCTGAATACCAGCGAAGGCGAAGATTTTACACCGGATATGCTGCCCGGTATGAAGGTCGAAGAGAAAGATGGCATGCTTATCATCAATGGCAACCCGGCGATTGTTTTCCAGGGGAAAATCGAAGAAGAAATTGCCCAGTTAGCCGATGAAGAAGTAGCGGATTTTCTGGAAGCAATGGGAATTACCGAACCAGCAGCCCACCGCCTCATCCGCACCTGTTACTACACCCTGGATGTAATATCATTCTTCACCGTTGGTGAGGACGAATGTCGCGCGTGGACAACAAAACGCGGCGACACCGCCCCACAAGCCGCCGGCAGAATCCACAGCGACCTGGAACGCGGTTTTATCCGAGCAGAAGTATTCACCTACGATGACCTGCGCCGATTAGGTTCAGAAAAAGCGATTAAAGACGCCGGACTGTTCAGACTGGAAGGCAAAACACATATTACACAGGACGGTGAGATTTTGAATATACGGTTTAATGTGTAACCGCAGATTAGAATGATTTTGAATGATTGAATGATTTACGCTTGGTTGTATTTTATTTGGTTTACTGTTTAATTTAAGAGATATGTATTTTTTACGTATCTCTTTTTTAATTTCTCGCCATTCATCTAAATTATTACTGGACTTTCGCTTTGTAAGAGAAATCTGCTTAAAATGGTCGCTTCGACAGGCTCAGCGACCGGACAATGAGCCTGTCGAAGTGACCTTAAGCGAAAGTTCTGTTATTACTTATAAACTACCATAATCCAACAAACATAATCATTAAATCATTCAAAATCATTCTAATCAGCGGTTCTACAACGTTATATACGGCGTAATCTTCTCCACTGTCTTCGGTCCCAAACCTGGTACATTCACTAATTCGCTTAAATCTTTGAATGGTCCGTTTTGGGTGCGGTAGTCAATTATTTTCTGGGCAGTACCGGAACCTACTCCGGGTAGGCGGTTTGCCAGTTCTTCTGCTGTCGCCTTATTTATACTTACTGGTTTTGATGCGTCGATAACTTTTTCATTTGCTGTTGAAGGTAACGATACGTTGCCCGGGTCTCCGGTAGTCATATTCTTTTTGCTGGCCGGGGTGTCATAAATTACTAATAGTTGTTTTGATACCGTTACAGATTGCACAGTGGGATTTTTATCGGGTACTATTATCTTTTCACCATCAATTAGTTTTGATACCAGGTTTAGTTGGTCGGGGTCAGCATTTTTCTTTGCACCACCCGCCATCATTATCGCGTCCTGTATTCGATCGCCTTCTTTCATTTTATATACGCCAGGTTTGCGGACTTCACCGGTGATATGGATGAGGATATCGGCGCGTTCAGGCACAATTTTTGGAGTAGGAACTTCTTCTTTTTCTACAACTATCGGTTTTGGAGGCATATCAGTGGCAATTGCGTTTTTACTGACTTTGTTTTTGCCATTATTAATTAAAACAGCAAATCCACCGCCGAGTATACACAATATGAGAACTACAACTATTATTTGTTCTGTCCGAGAAAAATAAAGCTTCATACAAGAAGCCTCCGGCATTAATATGAAAGAATGTTAACATATTATTTTTCAAATTTAAATAGGTAAATTAACTATTTTAAATTTTTTATAAAAAAAACAGCCATCTCGATTTTCATCAAGATGGCTGTGATTTTTCACTTTATTATTCTGCAGCAGCTTCGTCAACTACGCGAACGATAACGTTTGCGCGAGTTTCTGACATTAAGCGTACATCCGCATTGTGGTCGCCCAGGGTGCTAATGTGTTCACCCAGGGTGATTTTGCGGCGGTCTACTTCAATTTCAAACATTGCTTTCAACATATCAGCAATGTCCTGAGTTGTAACTGAACCGAACAGTTTGCCATTTTCGCCGACTTTCACCTTAATGGTGAGAACCTGATTGTTAATCTTTTCGGCTACTGACATTGCAGCATTCTGCAGTTTTTTCTGTTTGCGTTCCAGAAGACCTTTATGGTGTTCCATTTCGCGAACGTTGCCTTTGTTGGCATAGATGGCTAATTTGCGTGGAACTAAAAAGTTACGTGCATAGCCAGGAGCAACATCAACGATGTCGCCGCAGTTTCCGAGGTTTACTACCTCTTCTGTCAAAATGATTTTCATGGAATTTTCCCCTTCGTGCGCCCGGATTAATCTCCGTAGGGCTGATGAGGTAACCCACCCCGGTACACAATTCTCCACAAGCCGCCTTCGCGGACAAGTATAAAATCATGGGAGGTTTGGTCTTCTTCGCTGTTCAGCATCATTGTCACTTTGGCGTCATCGCCATCGACTTTAACACTTTTCGCTGGAAAGTCAAACTGGGGTATCCCCTCGCGAGCCAGTTGCTCAAACTTTTCCCGTTTAAATAATTTTCGGGAATCCTGAGACAACATCATGTATGCTGCCGAATACTTGCGTTTTTTTAGCGCAGTGAGATAACTCACCACAGTATCTACCGCTATCTTCTTTTGACTTAGCGGCTTTACCGTTTGTTGTATAGGCGCAGGGTTTACCGTGGTTACAACAGGAGGAGGATTTGATGGCTTATCGCCAAAAAAAGATACTCCACGGCAACCGGAAAACAGTACCACCAGTACAAATAACAAAATAACGCGCGACATTAACATGGACGTCACCATTCTTTAACCGAGGAAGTATACTTTTTTTTATGCAGATATGTCAATTTTTAATCATGCCAGAAAGTATTCAGTTTCGTCAGACTTAATTTATTCTTTAATAAAATGATAAAAATAAAATTATCAACAAAGGGGACTGGCTTGAATACTGTGATTAAAGATAAACTTACAATCAACTAAAAATACAGTATTCGTGCCTGTACCCGTGCGTAATAAAAAGCTTAACTACCGGGTACAGGCAGCGCATCATGGTTCTGCTTATCTTTGTAAATAGGCTAAATTTTCATGATGCAAGCCAGTCCCCAATACCGTTCAAAAGTCATTAAAAAAATGGTATAATTAGGCAGAAATCATGTCAGGGGGTGTGATAATGCCAGCTAAAAAACGTCGTTCATCTAAACCGGCTG
>JBIJDE010000032.1:0-19925 GCA_044344305.1 Armatimonadota bacterium | reverse complement strand
TTAGGGGTCACATCTAACAAACGTTTTATATTAAGAACCGGCACTGAAATATAGAAACGTTAACATGTCACCCCTGAACGGGGTTTGTTTTTCATCATAATCATTCTCGACTATTAACATGTCACCCCTAAAGGGGTTGGATTGTACTCAAACTGAAAATCGAAAACTTAAACTTGCCCAATATATTGTAAAAAGCGATAATCCTATAATAAAAATTATCCCAATAAATCCTATAAATCGATGTAAAAAAATAAGGAGCCTGATATGAACTGGAACGCTAAATGGATATGGCTTGATGAGCCGGAACGTCGACCGCATCATACGTTGGCGGTGGCGCGAAAATCTTTTAATTTGCCGGAGTTTACCGGGGCGACGCTGTACCTGACTGCGGATACCCAGTACCGGTTGTATATAAATGGCTGCTGGGTGGAGGATGGTCCCTGCCGCAGTTGGCCGCGGCATTTTCAGTATGATGTGATAGACGTTGCGCCGTATCTGCGGGTTGGCGGCAACACTATTGTTGTTAAAGTTCTCCATTATGGTATTAGTACATTTCACCAGATACCACAGGAAGCAGGATTGCTGGCGCAGTTGGAAGTTGCAACCTCTGACTGCGGGAAAGAGATTATTTGTTCCGACTCTTCCTGGCGAATGACACGGGAAGAAGGATGGCGTACCGATACCGCGCGAATCAGCATACAGATGGAACATTCGGAATGGTACAACGCCGCGTCTGGATTGAGTGGTGTGCAAGCGGAAGATTATGACGACAGCGCCTGGCCGTTTGCGTGTGAGTGGCATCATGCGGATGCAGGTCCATGGCAGAATTTAAAACCGCGCGATGTTCATTTTCTCACCCGCGAACCGTTGTACCCGGAAAGAGTGGTACAGTCGGCAGCAGTGAAAAATGCCGCTCACAGCGTTACCTTTAACCTGAAGAAATTATGTTATCCTGATGACTTGTCCGCTAACATCCTGCGATTTGTCGGTGCCATTAGTACGGTCATAAACACGCCTATTGCTCAAGATATCCCTGTTCATTTTTCAAGTTGGGGCAGCGAACTGTATTGCCATGGCGTAAAAGTTGAAGATAATACTTTGCACCTGCAGCCGGGAGAAAATCTGCTGACTATTATCATTTCAACTTTTGCTCATTTGTATGAATTCAGTCTTGGATTTTACACCTGGCATGGTATAACCCTTCAACATCCGTCGAAAAAAACTGTTGACAATCCATGGGGATGGTCGGGTCCATTCTTCCCAATGGAGGATACCAGCAATAAATACGTCTCAACCAATGATACTGTTATGCAAGAAGCGAATGAAAAGCTGGCACCTATCAAGGCCGCCGTGACAGCGGCAGAATTGATGGCAATATGTGATATAGCGATAGTTCCGGTTAAAGATATGCTGCTTGCCGACGCTTATACCCCGTTCCGCACCCGCCAGGTTCAACGAACTTTTGAAATAGACAGTGCGACCGGCATGCTGTCTGATAATTCAGAACGAACAGTAATTTCACCGGTTGCAGATGGCGACATCGAGATTTGTCTTGACCTGGGTCGCGAAACAGTAGGTTGGGTTGAGTTTGAATTGGAATCCGTCGCCGGAACCGTTATAGACTGTCATCTTGTGGAATATATGGTCAATAACCGTCCGCAACATTCAGACGGCAACCGCAACGGATTCAGGTATATCACCCAGTCGGGAACAAACCATTTTGTCTCTTTAAAACGCCGCGGCGGACGCTATATATTTCTGACGCTGCGCAATATGACGGCACCGGTGAAAATCCGCACTATTCGCATGCTGCAGGCGACCTATCCGGCACAAAAACACGGGCAATTCCTATGCTCCGACGCCGCGATGAATCGCATTTGGGATATCAGCGTGCGGACATTGCAATTGTGTATGGAAGATACTTTTACCGATTGCCCATTGTATGAGCAAACTTTGTGGGTGGGTGACGCCCGCAATGAAGCACTCTATGCGCAGATTTGTTTTGGTGCCAGCGATATCAACCTGCGTTGCCTGTGGCTAACCGCATATTCATTGGAAGATCTGCCACTGGTAATCTGTCAAACTCCCAGCGGGTGGGATATCATGCTGACCGCCTGGTGTATGATGTGGGGAATTAACGTATGGGAATATTATTTCGCCACCGGTGATATGGACAGCCTGCGCGATTTATACCCGTATATGATAAAAAATATTCAAGGCGCACAGAAGTATTGCGAAAAAGATGGATTATTGAGCATTCACGCGTGGAACATGTTTGATTGGGCAGGAATAGACCAGGGACCTGACACAGTAATTCACAACTCGTTATTCCTCGTCGGTGCAATTGACGCCGCCATAAAATGCAGCGACACATTGAAGACAGATGACAGTAAATGGCTGCGAAAATTCATGGCTGATACCCGCGCCACTGTGCTGCCATTATGGGACGAAATAAAACAAAGTTACCCGGATTCTATTCACGATGACGGTGAAATCAGTAAATCAACCAGCCAACACACCAGTGCGCTGGCACTGCTTTATGATGTGTTGCCAAATGATACGACACACACCGCCGCATTGCGAAATATATTGGCACCGCCGGAAGATATGATAAAGGTTGGCAGTCCATTCGCCTTGCAGTTTTTCATGGAAGCATTAGAAAAATCAGGAGAAACAGCAAGCGCAGTAGCAATTATTCGCGATAAATGGCAAGATATGCTGGATTGCGGTGCCACCACCTGCTGGGAAACATTCCGTGGTTGGGAACACGCAGAAAATCCCACCCGCAGCCATTGCCACGCCTGGTCGGCCGGACCAATTTACGTATTCAGCCGTTCAGTGCTGGGAGTAGTGCCAACAGCAGTCGGCGGTGCAGAAGTAATAATCAGTCCGTACCCGGTGGACGACTTAACCTGGGCAAAAGGAACCGTATGGACAGCCAAAGGCAACGTAACGGTATCCTGGAAACTAAAAGGCGACATAATAGACATTCACGTTGACGCCCCGGATGCAATTAACTGGCGCGTAGAAAGAAACAAAGACTGGAAAGAAATCTCCCAGGCTGTGGTTAATGGAAAGGTTATTGAAGAGTGAATAGATAAATTGCAAATTGTAAATGACAAATGGCAAATTATGCCTCCCTCTTGAGGGAGGTGTCACCGCAGTGACGGAGGGAGTGATTTCAGGAAAATTATTTGAAAGTAAGTAAAGGTAATAAATAAGAAGAATGGCAGAATAAGGGGACTGGCTTGCATCCTGAAAGTTTTCTCTTTTTATTAATATTAGTAGCACCAGGATGCGCTGCCTGTACCCGATAAGTAAGCGTTAATTGGTATGACAGGTTAGTGAGAGAAACGTGGCGTTACCGTCTCGGTGACGCGAACTACGCAAAATGGTGGTAACCGCTGAAACTTATACACGGTTCATCCTATTTCCGAGCGAGACGCTCTGACCACCTCTCGGGTGAAGGGTGAAAATGTTTTATAATTTTATTCATGGTTAATAAATAAAATTATAATTCCATGGCATTTTGGAGCAAAAATGGTAGACGGAAATATTGAAATAGAAAAACCAGAGGTAATCGAGGAAACCACTCAATTATCTAAAGAAAAAGTTGATGATGTTACTCAAAAATCAACAAACAAGGAACGTCGGGAACGACGTTCCGTACAGGAAAAATAGGTTTTGCAAGAGCCTCTATAAATAAAAAATTGCAGGAAATTATATCCGACCCGCTCCAAGGTCGATTAGTTTATATTTGTCTCGATACTACAAATATCCGACCCTATACGGAATCAAAGCTATATTTATAAAATGTTTATAAGAGAAGAGCGCGAGCTTGGGGTTACTTGTAAAAATGCCTAAGGCATAAATGAAAATCGAAAATAAACACCTTACCAAACAAACTCATTTGAGTTAGAATAAAAAAGATAATAAAATCTCTTCATCCTATTAATCGATGTTAAATGAAACCAAACCCTTCACAATCTCCCACATTCTTTCGCCATTCACCTTTATCGAATACTCATCGCGAATCAAACTGGCTGCAAGGGTGGATAGTGCCGGCAATTTGCCAGGGTCGGCGTATATTTCATTTATCTTTGCGGCTAATTCTTCTGCGTTGCCAGGTTCATACAATATTACACTTTCCGATTGTGCTGATAATGTGGTGAATATTCCCAGGTTGGGTGCAATTAACGATATCCCGCAACTCATTGCTTCCAATGCGGCTATAGCGCGGGATTCTGACATTCTGCCGGGTACTATAAATAATGATAAGCGGTTCAGGATATTCAGCTTTTCTGCCGGGGTTGCCTCGCCATGCCATTCTATATCGCGATTACCAAGTTTTATCAGTCGCGGGTATATCTCTTTCTTGTAATAATTATCATCGGTTATTTTACCGGCAATTATCAGCTTAATATCCTTATTTATATGCTGCACAGCATCAAGTAAAATATCCAAACCTTTTTCATGGGTAATAACCGACAAATAACCTATGGTAAAATTTTCATTGTGTGTAGTTTCAGGTTGATACAGACCAGTATCTACAGATGGATGCACTACCGCAATTTTATCTCTGCTAATGCGCAGGAATTCTGCCATTTTATCCGCATATTCATCGGTCGGAGATATATAGACGTCAATTAAATCAGCATTTTTCGACAACAGTTTTCTGGCTGGTTCTACATATTTATCACCCATTTTCATGATAAAGTCGTCTTCGCCCTGCAGACTGCAAATAATCGGCAGATTGAAGGTTTCTTTTATCACCGGGGCAATCCCGGACAACATGCTATTTGTAATGCTGACAATATCAGGTTTTAATTCATTAATATATGCAATCAATTCCTGCAAGGCGTCACGTTGTTTGCCATCTTTTCCGGCAAGCATCGACAAAGTCATATCTCCAAGAGAAGCCGCATCGGTTTTTACAGAAAATCCAGCCGCCCATTCCAATAGCTTCGGTTTATCAAGCGCATTTTTCATCCATTGTGGAAGTTTGCCAAATATTGGGGAAATCTGTTGCAGGTACAGATTTATTCCACCCATTTTAACCGGTAATATTTCCAGACCCTCATCATACTCATATCGCAATGGGGTATAGAGCGGAATAATTTGCGCGTCTATGCCATTTGCCAATAACCCGCGCACCATCGCCATATCGCGGGCGCAGGCACCACAATACATATTGCCTGCACCGGCAGCAATATGTAGTAATTTAATTTTTTTATCATTTTCATTCATAAATTGATAATTTTTCTTTCAAAAAGTATTATTATATATGCGATGAATCCGCACTTATTTATTTTAGACAGCAAAATATGCGACCTTACAGATAATTATCCCTGGCTTATATCCATAATTGATATTCTGCACATAGATATCAATAGTTCAGCAACTGTAGCAGAAATTTCTAAAAATGATAATATCAAAGTAGATTTTATAGCAAAAATTATATTAAATGCTATTATCCGGGGGATACCAGATTATACAATTCCTACATTAGACACCGGTCATACTATAAACGACATCGTTAACTACATAGTTACCCATCATCATCTATATTTACGCACAGAATTACCGCGATTAATCAAATCTGGACAACAAATTAATTACACGAATTACGATTCATCTTCTTTTCTCCCAGAATTGCTGGTATTTTTGCAGGGATTAAATATCACATTAAATAACCATTTTGACAAAGAAGAGACCGAAGTATTTCCATTTATAGTTCATGAAAATTCTGACGTGATAAATAATGGACTGCGTCAGGCAATATTATTGATGGAATTTGAGCATAGTCATGTAAATAAAGCATTGAATCAATTATCATTAATGACTGATAATTTTCATATAGGTATAGATGCAAATACGAGAATAAAAGAATTAATCATATCATTAAATAAATTAACAAAAACATTTGATGAGCATCTATATCTGGAAGAACAATTAATACATGATTTGATATTTTCGGCGGAAAATTAACGTTTTTTTCCACAGTTTAAAAAAAAGTGATTTTTTTTTAAACTTTTTTTTAACACAAATCATAGCGGTAAAATCAAGTTTAACCGGCTACAGGTAGTGTCTACCCCCATTTTTAGCATTTTTTAACCCTCAAAATTCATCAAATTCCGTTTGACAGGCAAAGTTATCCACAGGTAAGCTATTCCCGACAATACCGTTAAGGGAGATTTATCAATACTAAATATTGTAAATCTAACCGACCGCGTTGTAGGTCTGCAATAGACTTTTCTGGAAATAACTTATGTTATTTACTGATAAGTCTACGGTTATCGTATCATTACAGTTTTATTTACAGCTACGGTCATCGATAGAAACGCAGCCCGCTCAGCGTTACACGCACCAGCACCAGGTCAGGTAACTGATCGAAGGAGGTTTGCGATGAGCCAGAGAGGTTCGCGCTTCCAAGGGAAGCCGCAAAACGAAAAACAATCTGCAGGAAAGCAGATTAACAAAGCATTGGGATATATTGTTGCCGGTTTTATAGCAATGATAACCCCGGCTGTTGTAACCGCACAGGACACCCAGCGTACGCAGCCAACGACAGCGATTACCCCGTCGCACGTATACATCAACGTTGATGGACAACGCCGCGAGGTAATCACCATAAAGCCAACGGTTCAGACGGTTTTGCACCAGGAAGATATGACTCTTGGTGACTATGATCGAATTACGCCGGCACTTACTACTGTTGTTAAAGATGGGATGGAAATCAGCATTATCCGAGTCACCTGTGAAATAATAAAAGACCAGGTGAGCATTACTCCTCCCACTAAAACACGGTATATCTCCCGCACCGCCAGCAGTTGTCAGACTGTAAAACCTGGAAAAGCTGGTATTAAACAGCGGACAATTGTAGTGTGGAAAAAAGATGGCAAAGAGTCAGAACGCTGGGTATCCAGTGAAAAAGTCATCAAAAAACCGACTCCAACATTAATATCCCGCGGAAAATTAGCGTCACGCGCATCCGGTACAATAATGGTGATGGAATCCACTGCATACGACCCTGGTCCGTTAAGTTGCGGTAAATGGGCGTCAGGATACACCGCAACAGGTATGAAAGCCGGTCGTGGAGTAATCGCAGTAGACCCCAGAGTTATTCCATTGGGTACGAGAGTATACGTTGACGGATACGGCTATGCCGTCGCTGCCGACACCGGTGGAGCAATTAAAGGCAACATCATTGACGTATGTTTCCCCACTCGCCGGGAAGCACTCCAATGGGGCAGAAAAATGGTTAAGGTAAGAATTCTATAATAATCTTGCCGGGTCTTTTAAAGGAATTCAAAACGCTATGAAGAATAATTCTTCATAGCGTTTTATATTAAGGAATACACCATGTCAGCAACTAACAGCCGCGAAGTAGCAACTACTGTAAAATTACTCCATTGGACCGGGACATTATTGCCCGCGTATTCGGCGGCGCGCATCTGTTACAGCAAGGTCGGTTTTGACGGCATCAAGCCGTTGGAAAGCGAAGCCGCCATGGGTGAATGGCTGCGCGACCGGGTGCTGAAACGCGGCCACTGGGGTATCCTCGAACATATACATTTCACCTTCGGCGTCAGCGGCATCTCACGCGCATGCTCGCACCAGTTAGTGCGCCACCGCATCGCCAGTTACGCCCAGCAAAGCCAGCGATATGTAGACAAAGCAGATTTTAAATATATCACTCCCCCATCAGTAGCGGAAAACCCGGAAGCGTTGCAATTTTACCGCGAGCTAATGGATGAATTAGGCGAGAAATACGAGAAGCTGCAAGGAATTTTGCGAACCGCAAACCCGGAAGCAAATAGCGAAAAGATAAATGAAGACGCAAGATTCATCATTCCCAACGCCTGCGAAACACAAATTGTAGTAACGGTGAACGGAAGGCAACTGACAGAAATATCATGTAAACGTCTTTGCAGCCGCGCCCAATGGGAAATCCGCGCCATGTTCGAACAAATCCGCACCATAACCCAGGCAACCGTCCCGGTAGTATTCGACAACCTCGGCCCCGACTGCGCCTGGGGGAAATGCAAGGAAGGCGGCTGCGGTAGAGCAGCGTTGTACCCGAAAGCGAAAGGATGGTAAGGGAAGAGAGAAGAGAGAAGAGAGAAAATTGGAAATGGCAAATGGCAAATGGCAAATTAATTAAAAATGTAAAATTAAAAGTTAAAAATTATGACTTCGACCGATTGCAGTCGATTTCGGTCGATTTCAGACGACTGCTATCGATAAATATATCATCTTTTGTCTGAACCACGATATATTGGATTAAAAGATTAAAGGATAATAAAAAATCCTGAAATCGTAAAATCCCCAAAATCGTGGTTCAGACAATTACGGTACTGGCGATGCGCAACGGAAACCGATGTAATTATAGTATATACTATACGGATCGACGTAGTCGCGAAATGCGCAACGATAACATCCTTTACCATCAGCACCGTAACTGTTCCACGAACCACCTCGTAACACATAGAATTCACCCGTTTTAGGACCCATTGGATTTTTTATTGGAGTATTATTATAATAATTACTGCTATACCAATCCGCGCACCACTCAAAAACATTTCCTGCCATATCAAAGCATCCATAAGGACTGATTCCTGCCAAAACAGATCCAACTGGTTTTGTACCACCATCTGAATTAGTACAATTCACACATTTCTCCCCATCCCATTCATTACCCCAAGGATATATCCTGCAATCAGTTCCCCGTGCCGCCTTCTCCCATTGTGCTTCTGATGGTAATTTAACTCCTGCCCAATCAGCATATGCTTTAGCGTCATTCCAATTGACATTTACTATCGGGTGATTATCAATCCATCCCCATTTTGGCTTTGGCGGCATACTCTTTCGTCCAGTTGCGTGACAAAACTTTCGGAATTGCGCCACAGTAACTTCGGTTTTATAGATATAGTAAGAATCCAGATTAACTTTATGCTGTGGTTTTTCATTATCATCAGCCAATTTATCATCATCCTTGCTTCCCATTAAGAATTCACCAGCGGGTACCAATACCATTTCTGCGCCGTCTTTCGGGTTTATTTTCGTTGCTGGCAGCGTCTCTTTAGCGGGTTTCGATGGTGCATCGATAGACCATGTTATGCTCGATACCACAATGATAAACAGTAACAACAATCCAATTTTACCCATAAAATCACCTTTTCGGAACGCCGGGGACGGCGTTCCCTACGGTTGTAATCTGGTTCATTTTATATCGATTTCGGTCGATTGAAATCGTTAGCAATCGGTTGAAGTCGACCGAAATCATAATTTTTAACTTTTAATTTTTAACTTTTAAATTGCAATTTGCCATTTACAATTTGCAATTTAAACCCTATTTCTTTTCCCATTTCAGCAGGTCTACAACTTGCGCCAGGGTTGAACCGCGGTTAATTTCTTCTCTTATGCGGTTTTCGCTTTCCAGCACATTCATGGCGCGGTTGGTTATTTCTACTGCCTGGGCGGCGGGGATTACTACTACGCCGTCGTCGTCTGCCAGTATCCAGTCGCCGGGGGCTACGTTCACCATGCCGTGGCATATCCGCAGATTTACGCCTATTTCGCCGTGGCCTTTGGGTTCGCCGGCATTGGGGCAATAACTGCTGCAAAATACCGGGAAGTTCATTTCGATGATTTCCATAGTGTCGCGGGCGGCGCCGTCGATTAATACACCGGCCAATTTGCGGTTTCTCGCGGTGGTGGTGGCTAATTCACCCCATGGTGATGGTGGAACGCCGCCGGCGTCAATCACCAGCACATCGCCGGGGCTTGCAAGGTCGATCGCCTCTACCGGTTTTGCCCAGTCGCCGGGGGAAGTGCGTACGGTGAAAGCGGGACCGCAGCAGCGCATGCCGCGTGCCAGTGATTTTATTCCTACTGCTACACCGCCGCGGTGCATGGCATCGCTGACATTGGCAGATGATACCTGCATCAGAATTTCGCGAATATTTTCTGCGGTGGCGCGGCGGAAAGAAGAACTGTCTATCCCCACCCCACTGTCGATTGCCTGTCGCATATCTTTTGTCGCCTGTACCGCGTCTTTCGACTTCGTTATTGAACCGCCAACGATAATCACGCTACCGCCGGCATTTACCGCGTCAGCGGCGGTCTCGCTGGTTATCCCGCCGGCAACGCAAATCGGAATATCCACTACTTCCGCGATGCGTTTTAATATATCAAACGGGAAAACTCCCTGCATTTGCATATCTATCGGGGTGTGAACATCGATGTAATCAACACCTAACTTCACCAGTTCCTGGGCGCGGGATACCGGGTCGGGACTATTAATTAAATCAGCGGCAATCTTCACGCCGTACTGGCGGGCTGCCTCCACACATTCGGCAATTGTTGTATCAGACGCCGCGGCAAGCACAGTAACCACTCCGGCACCGGCTTTGGCGGCATATTCCACCTCGGTACGGCCGGCATCCATAATTTTCATATCGGCAACAATGGTGAGATTCGGGAATTTTGATTTTAACTGGCGGACAGCATCAAGTCCTGCGCTTTTAATCAACGGTGTTCCCGCTTCCAGCCAGTCGGCACCACCGGCGGCTGCTTCTTCGGCCATCTGCATGGCGCGGTTCAAATCAACAAAGTCAAGGGCAACCTGTAAAATTTTCTTGTCCATTTTCATTTCTCCTTATCAGTAATAAATACTGAGCGAATTACAATAATTATATTTAACATGGATTGGCAGGATGGGCAGGATTTATTTATCCTTTACATCATGCTTTACCACTAACAAAATAGCATTAATGGCGAAGCCAAAAATCATGCCAATCATGTTAATCATGTCAAAAAAATCTATTCATACCGCAACGATTCAATCGGGTCTAACTTGGCAGCCCGTGCCGCCGGCCATACCCCAAAGAAAAGACCTACCAATACGCTGACGCTGAGTGCCAGCACTACTGTGAGCGGGTTTAAAATAAATACATTCAAGAACGGCACAAATACCGAAATAAGCCATAATATCAACGCGGCGGATGCCACCCCAATTATACCACCCGCGGTGGTCAATGTTACCGCCTCAATTATAAACTGTTGGCGAATCTGTTTCGATGTTGCACCCAACGCTTTACGAAGCCCGATTTCACGGGTGCGTTCGGTGACGGATACCAACATAATATTCATGATGCCAATACCGCCTACTACCAACGAAAAACCGGCGATTGCGCCAAGGAATGCCTGCAGCACCATAGTGATTGACTGCAAAACCGTCTGGAAAGATTCGGTTGATTCAATCATGAATGTGCCTTTATTATATCGTGATTCAATAATTCGCTGCGCTTGTTTCTGCAGAATATTTACGTCCAGATTTCCCTTGACCTTCAAAACGCAAAAATCAAACTTTCCCCGTACCACATCCGGGTGAGTGCGCCACAAAAATGGCGTTGGCATAATTATCATTGGCTGGTTGCCGCCAAACATCGCCGGCAATGCTTCCATCATTCCGACAACCTTCAAATCAGCGCGCCCGCCTTTTGGAAAGAATATACGAATATTTTTACCGACCGGGTTTGACGTGCGCAACACCTCTTCGGCAGCCTTTGGATTTAATACCGCAACAGCAGTTCCACCCCGGGCTTCTTCATCAGTAAAAAATCTTCCCTGGGCAATTTTTATTGACGAATCATACTTGGGCAAATTACCGCGAGTACCACTTATTTGAATAGAACGGCGATCTCCCGGTTTTTTCTCATAAAAACCAGATACGTTCAACTGTGGATTAAGAGTTACCGGCAACATGCTGAGGGCATAGATATCTTCCTCGGTAAGGCGGGTGAAGTTCATGCCGCCACTATGATAATCAGGCTGAATAATAATGCTTTTACCCGCGACTGATTCCAGACTGTTATTAATTGCCGCTGTCGCCATCTGTCCCAGACTGACCATAGCGGTAACGGCAAATACGCCGATAACTATACCGAGTAATGCCAGGAAACTGCGCAAACGGTTCGACCATAAAGATGATAGCGACATGCGGATATTTTCAAAGAGATTCATGCGTCTATCCTCCCGTCCAACATACGAATAATTCGTTTTGCTCGCGCGCCGACATCATGTTCGTGGGTTACCATGACGATAGTCTTGCCTTCGTTATGAAGATGATCGAATAGATTTAATATTTCATCTGAAGCGTGTGAATCAAGGTTGCCGGTAGGCTCATCCGCCAGGAGTAGTTTAGGTTCCTGCGCCAGGGCACGGGCAATTGCAACGCGCTGTTTCTGTCCGCCAGATAGTTCATTGGGGAAATGGTGCATTCGGTCTTCTAATCCACAGGCGATAAGCGAAGCCCTTGCCATATCCATGCGTTTTATATCGTTATAACCGCGATATACCAGCGGCAGGGCAACATTCTGCAATGCGGTAAGGCGGGGAAGCAGGAAGAATGCCTGAAAAATAAACCCTATCATCTGATTGCGTACTTTTGCCAGTTGTTCTTCTGATATGCCAACAACCGGGTCACCACCCAGTATATATTCACCATCAGTAGGCGAATCCAATAACCCAATAATATGCATCAAGGTAGATTTTCCGGAGCCGCTGGGTCCCATCACCGCCAGGTATTCACCCTGACATATTTCAATATCTACCCCACGCAGTGCCTCAACATCCACCGTCCGGTCTTTACTGCCAGAATGGTAGATTTTGGTGATTCCCCGCATTGATACTACTGACTCAGATTGGCATGTCATTTCTTCATCCCTGTTGGCAAATCCATAACTATATCGCCATCCTTCAAGGTGTCAGATGGCAGACTTATTAATTTTACACCACTATTTATTCCAGTAGCGGCGGCATTAATAAGATTTTTCGCCTGTACATATATCTGTTTTTTCGTTATCTTTTTCGTTTTCGCGTCATATATCCAAACAAAATAGTTTTTATTTTCGCCTTTCTTCTCTTCAACTAATGCTTCTAACGGAACCTGGGCAGTAGCGGGTAACGTCAATGTGGTTATCTTCACCGTAACAGTAAAACCTGGTGTCGTTCTACTTAATGCTTTCCTATCTGATACCTCCAAGGTTATTGGCAGCAGTGATGAAGAACCAGTTCCCTGAACTTCAGCAGAGACGCCAATCTTAGTAACAACAGCCGGAATAGGGTGGTCAGGGTCAGCATCAAGTTCTATTTTCGCTTTTTGACCGACCTTAACATTTACAGTATCAGCCTCCGCAAGTCTTGCTTTCACTTTAATGGTCTCTTTATTTACGACTTTAATACTGCCGGTGGCGGTTTCACCTATGCGCAAGTCATTTGTTGATACGGTACCATTCACAGGAGATATTAATTTAGCTTCTTTAATTGTGCGTTGCAAACCCAATGTTTCTGCATTTATACTGATTAATTGCGCCTGTAAATCGCGTCGCTGGCTTTGATAACCGGCGATTTGCGCGGAAAGGTCATTATTCAGGGTATTAATTTTATCTTCAAGTTCGCGAATTTCATTTTTAGATGATCCACCGGCACCGAGTAAAGATTTCGCCAATTTCAAATCACGCTTCGCCTGTTGTACCTGCAAATTTACTTTGTTTCTGGCGGCGTCTTCCTCATCTTTACGGGCAGATATTGAAGCATTAAGAGCGGTTAGTTTATCATTTGCGGCACTTATATCACGCAGTTCACGGGTGACATCAAGTTCTGCCAATACCTGACCGACCTTAACATCTTCGCCTTCTTCGACATTTATTACCGCAACCCGGCCCGGCCGGGTGAAAGTTAGTGAGTAGGTTTTAGCATCAATGTTGCCGGTCCCGCTGACTTCACGAATAAAGTTACCTGATGTAGTATCGGTGAAGGTGACAAAAATCGGTTTTGGAATTTTTCTCAAGAAGTAAATACCAACACCGAGAAATACGGCGATGATAAGTACAACCCACATCCATCTTTTCATTTACCTGCGCCTCCAGACGCTTTTAATAATGCAACCCCGGCAAGCCAAAGAGATACCTTCGCCTGCTCTACTGACAATTGAGAATCCACTTCAGCAGAAATATAACTTTGCAGAGCTAATTTTGAAATAGCTCCGGCATTGAATCTTTCTTTTGAAGTATTTAAATCTTTTCGTGCCAATACTAATCTATCTTTAGTTAATTGGTAGCTATCCTGCGCATTTATATAGTTTCGTTTTGCGGCGTCAAGACCATCGCGCAAAGTTTTTTCAACATCACCCATGGCATCTTTTATATTCTGCAAATCACGTTCGCGATTTACTTTATCAATGGCGGTGGTATCTGGCCCGGATGATATAGCTACGATACGATCGGCTTCGTTGATCTTATTTTGCGCTGTTATATAATTTGCATGGGTTAAATAAGATAATTTGGCTGGGTCTATAACAACAGGTTCCGGCAATGCGTCTGGCACGTTAGCAACAAACATTTTCACACGGGTTTCAGCACTCTTCAACTCACGTTTTGCAATGTCAGAACTATTCAAGGCATCGTAATATTTTTGTTTAGCTTTTGCTAATTCTATATCAGAAGCCGCACCTTTATCTTTCTTTATCTCAGCAACATTTAAATCCATTTTCGTCAGTTCTACGCGTTCGGCTTCAGATTTCACTTTTAATCTACCGGTAAGCACATCACCAACGGCAGTCAGTGCGGTTTCAGTAGCAGTTAGTCCACTTAACAACAGTTTCGCTTTTGCTTCTGTGATAGCTTCTATTGACCGGGTTATATCAACCGGCTTAACCGCCGGGTCAGCGTCATTTTTCTTTTTATCATCTTCTGCCGATTGTAATACTCTTTCAGCCTGCCTATATCCGGCATCCAAATGATAATATTCCTGCCAGTTTGATGCTAATTGAGCAAAGCTAATCAATGGCAGAATAATTAAAATCAACAATAATTTCTTCATACATTTCCCCCTTGATCATTCCGATTACGTCTGAAATTATTATTTGGTCTATTTTGATTGTTTCGTGGCGCATTAGGATTAGGATTCTGATTTCGATTTGGTCCATTATTCGGCCGTGGAGCATTACCCGGTCCACCACTATTTTGCTGGTTTTGCGCCTTTCTCATCTGTTCATATTCCTGTGATGATTCCGGCTCAATAATTCTGCGGCGTTGTGGATGTTGCGGTGGCGGCACATTCGCCGGAGGTGGAGTCTGCCTGTTGGTATTATTTGTATCTGTATTAGGACGATTGCCACGATATTCGTTTTGTGGACGGTTATCCTGTCGAGGTCGATTGTCATTTCGGCGCATATTAGCTGGTTCATTATCTACAGGTTGAAATCTATTTTGCCGGGTTGATACTGAATATGAATCATTTGAAACTTCAGGTATAGGAATATCTTCATCTACAATAGCTGCAATCTCGGCCGCAGTCGCCTCAATAGGCACATCCGACACATCTAAACCTGAATCGCCTTGTTGCAACACCACGACATCAGCCGTTTTGCATGATAATAGATTCTTTTCACCTTCAATATAAACTTCCAGTATACCAGTAAGTGGATTTACTTTCATAACCTTGCCAGTACCGGCGGATGTTTTCACAATTGCGTTAATTCCCGGCATACTTTCGCGAAGTTCACGGTATTGTTCAAATTCATAAGCCAAACAGCACATGAGACGCCCGCAGCAACCGGATATCTTTTGCGGATTTAATGCTAAACCCTGTTCTTTTGCCATATTAATAGCAACCGGAATAAAACCAGTTAAGAATCGTGAACAGCACAACTGTTGTCCGCACATGCCAAAACCACCAAGTATCTTCGCTTCATCGCGTACACCTACCTGACGCAATTCAATACGGGTATGTAATTCTCTCGCTAATTCCCGAACTAACTCACGAAAGTCAACTCGATTATCAGCATAAAAGTGGATAAGAACATTTGAGCCGTCAAAAGTATACTGGGCATCAATCAACTGCATCGGCAATTCCAACTTGAGAACGTACTTTTGACAGATTTCTACAGCGCGTGCCTCGCGTTCGTGGTTGTATTCAGCATGTTTAATATCGCCCATTGTTAATCTGCGAATAACAGGTTTTAACGGGTGAACAATCTTTTCTTCTTCAACTTCATGTGGCGGGATTTTAATAACCCCTATTTCTGGACCTCGAACAGTCTCTACCAGAACCTTTTCGCAACGGTGATAATCTTCTTCTTTAGGGTCAAAGAAATATATTTTTCCGGCTGCACGCAAACTTACTCCGACTACAATTGGCATATTATTATATAAACCCGGACAATGCCAGGTACCTTTCAATTTTTTCTGTACTAATTATATCAAATAGCGGCAAAAATAGCTAAATTAATCTACTGGCAATTTATAATATTTATTGCCATACCCTTTCAATCCTGGAATATTACCACCTTTTATCCAATCGAATCTATACACGGTTGCAGTATATAGCCAGACAGCTTTTTTACCACTTCCCTGATATACCTCCACCGTTATTACACTAAACTCTTTATGGGTTGCAAATAACTGATCAATCATTGATTTCGCACTCTGTTTTATTTTATTTACTGTCCACAGATTATCATGTATACGAATATCAACGGCAACCATTCTGCCATTGGTTGCATATTCACCATCAATTTCCTTTACCCCAATTGATTCTGACAATTTAATGAGTTCAGATTTATCAATATTTACCTCATCAGTAATAAGTTTTTCATGGGTTGCAACAGTTTTTTCTAATTTCATTTCACTTAATTCAGAGAATAAAACAAGTGACGATAATAATGTAATTACCACTATGCATTGAAGATATTTTTTTACAGGTATTTTTAAAATTAATCCAATTCCCAAAATACCAGCCAGTAAACCAGTTACCCAACCCACTAAAATATCAGATAAATAATGAACGCCAGCAATAACTAAAGACAATCCGCCTAAAAAAACCATAACTGAAGCAATGTAACCAATTCTTTTATTGTACTGAAAAATTACCGGCAGAAATATAGCAGAAAACACCACCGGCCAAGCGGGGAAAGTTGGAATACCTGCTTGTGAAATTAATAAATTTACCCAATAATGAGAAAATGGTCGAGTTCGTAAATCATGATGAAAAACATGAGTAACCAGATATAGTTCAATAAAGTAAATACTACCAGCAATCGCGCATGGAATTACTAATGATTTCACGATATTCCACTTGCTATGACAAGTCTTGCCAAACCAAAAAAGATACACCATCAATAAAGATATTATCAATGGAGCATAAATTGCTAAAAACGCAACTATTTCATCAAAAACAATATTTTTATCGGCAATGTTATTGAAGAAATGAAATATCATACATTATCACCACATCTGCCGGAATATCCGGCAGATGCAATTTTATAAGTTGAGTTAATCAATAGTAATCTTCTTGAATTTCGGCAAATACTCAGCATTTTTATTTAACATGGCTTGAACCATATCTTTTATTTCCTGTAATGACAATACTGCTGATGTCAGTGGGTCGTAGCATATTGAATGGAATACTTCACGAGCATTACCAGTAATTGCCGCGTTAACCGCCATCTCTTCAACAGCGACGCTGGTATTAACTAACGCTGCAATCTGTGGCGGCAATGCGCCAACGTGAATAGAGTTGAATCCGCGTTGATTTGCAACTATCGGTACTTCTACGCAAACATCATCGGGTAAATTGGTTATTAATCCTTTGTTAGGCACGTTTCCGTTAAACTCAAAAGCATTGCCACCCATATATGCATTAATAATATATGCGGCATATTCGTGACCACGTTCTAAAGAGATGGCTTCAGGATTATTCAGCCAATCCTCGGTTTCTTTTCTCCATGTATTCTCTCGTCCTGAATAAGCATCTAAAATATAACCGTAAATACCCGGATTCCAACCAGTACCATGGGTGCAATATTTTTCAATTAAATCAGGGCGTTTGCGGAACCATGCATTGTATTCAGAATTATGTCCGCTTGATTCGGTAACATAGTAATCTAAATGCAGATACATCTCATTTCTAACAATTTCTTCATTATATGTATCTGGATTTTCAGTGATTGCTTTGCGGATTTCCGGATAAACATCTTTACCATTTCTGGTGTATTTCAGATAAAATGCCTGGTGATTAATCCCGGCGCAAACGAAATCGATCTCGTTCATGGGTGCGCCAATCCAGCGAGCCAGCATCTCTGCCGTTCCCTGTACGCTGTGGCATAAACCGGTAACCTTTATATCCGTCTCTCGCTGCATGGCACGGCATAACATAGCCATCGGATTGGTATAGTTCAATAATATCGCATCCGGGCAATATTTTTTCATATCTGCGCAAATGTCCAACATAACAGGAATTGTACGCAAAGCGCGGAAAATACCGGAAGGCCCGCGAGTATCGCCAATATTGGTATCAACGCCAAACTGTTTAGGTATTTCAATGTCGTGACGCCAGATATCAAGTCCACCATTTAAGATTGTGCATAATACCGCTTTTGCACCTTCAAGTGCTTCCCCGCGATTTGTTGTAGCTGTCACTGTCGCCGGGTAATTACCCATGCCAATAATTTTTTCTACAGCTTTGCGAGAGAACTCTAATCTTTCCGGATCAATATCCATCAAGCATATTTCTGCATCTTTCAGCAAGTCAAAAGTCAGTACATCGCGCACAAGACCACGGGTAAAGCCGAAACTTCCAGCCCCGATAAATGTAATTTTTGCAGGCATAAATACCCCCATTTTTTATTAATATTAAAATATTCACCTGTTATTGATGATAACCTGCATAAATATACGTTTTTTTACTGATAATATGGGAATATTTACTTAAGTTATCAAATGAATATACTCAATTAGAGATTTATCTGCTATAATAAATTCAACATTATTCGGAGTGAATGTATGAACTTAGAATGGATGGAAATGGCATATTGGATATGCTTAATAATAGGTGTGGGTTATACCATAATTACTGCCGCACTCGGTGGTATAAGTGGTATGTTTGGTCATGCCGGAGAAGCAGATGCTGGCAGCAATAGTTATGGTGCTGGCGATGTGCATTCTGGACATGGCACGGCGACATCATCAGATATGGACGGCACTTTAATATTTGGACCATTTTCCCCCTTAGTTATTGCCTTTTTCCTGACGTCATTCGGTGGCAGCGGGTTAATTTATGTAAAATATATCCCGAATCCTATATTTAGTTTGCCAGCGGCCATTGCAACTGCTATTATCTTTGCATGGCTGTTAATATTATTTTTCAACCGTGTGATAGCAGCAGTACAGTCATCAAGCGAAGTAAAGATGTTAAATATGGTAGGAGAAACCGCTGAAGTAACAGTTGCAATACCTGCTACCGGAATAGGTGAAATAGCATATGTTGCCATGGGATCGCGAAACTTATCACCGGCACAGACTGATGGTGGAGAAGAAATCCCACGTTTTTCTAATGTTCGCATAACCAGGGTATCCGGCAATATATTCTTTGTAAATAAAATAGATAAGTAATATTTACAAAATATAAACAAAAACTGAATAAAAACATATTAAAATTTACAGCATTACATCACAGTACAATTATGACAACAACAAATAAAGAGACCACAGGAAAGGCAGAAATGCCCCATCCTGACAATATTGAACGGGATTTATTTATTAAATACCGTGAAACGAAAGATCATGGCGCACGAGATCTTCTTATTTGTGCCTATTTGCCACTGGTAAATAACGTTTCAAGACGTTTTACCGGACTTGGCGAATCTCAAAGCGACCTTATTCAGGAAGGAACAATCGGTTTATTAAACGCAGTAGACCATTTCAATCCTGACCATGGCGTAAAATTTATCACCTATGCCACCCACCTGATAACCAGCCAGATACAGCATTACCTGCGCGACCGTGGCAGATTAATAAGACAACCCGCCTGGATACAGGAATTAAATACAAAAGTTACCCGTGCAATTAAAACTCTTACTG
>JBIJDE010000302.1:0-6128 GCA_044344305.1 Armatimonadota bacterium | reverse complement strand
GTTCGTGAAAGATTGAATCTGGCGATGCCGGCGATACCGATGATAGTTGATGATAGTCCGGCAGCGGTAATTGCGCGTGTCCAGTCTTTGCCCATAACTACTGTACTTGTTGATACCGACTTTCCCACATCAGTGACTGAAAGTATAGTAAATGGTGTTCGTGCTATAAATCCTGATATGCAGATATTTGCGGTTGAAGGTAATGGATTATCTGGTAATGAATGGTATAAATGGGCGACAGATTTGTTGAATTTAGATGATAAGCTGGAAATATTCCTGCATAGGTTGAATAAGGGAAAAACTAATGATCCAATAATGGAAACAGTTTTACCTGTACAATTGCCTTTAGGAAATAATTTGTTGGAAAATAGCGAATTTGCCAATTTCGCAAATATCTTCAGTTGTAATAACGAAAGTGAATTGGCTGATAAATTTATCAATTGGGTAGGGCAGGCCGCCCATACAACCCGTGCCATGTTGCTATTGCGAGAAGATGACAGCGGTAATTTTACCCCGCGAGCGCATCGAGGTATACCACAAGCTCTGGTGTCGTCATTATATTTGCCGCAAGTATCACCATTAATACAGTACCTGTCATCATCTGGTCAGATAGCTTTACGGGGGAGTGCCAACCGTGAAGTCAATTCGATACTTGACTATATGCAGGCGACTGTTGCTACCCCGATATTTGATGATGGTCAACTTACCGGAATAATTACTATCGGTACCCGGGTGACCAGTGCATTATACACGGCAACTGAATTGCATACATTATATATGTTAGGCAATCATTTTGCTGATGCTCTGCGCCGGCAACGCAGTCATATTATATTGAAAAATCAAAATGAAATGACTGAACAAATGCTGACTGCTATGCCAAATGGTGCTGTAGTTTTAGATGCTGATTATAAAATTGCTTTTGTAAATCCTGCCGCGGAAAGAATGTTGGGAAAAGCTGCCGGGACATTAACTGGACGTGATTTGCGTAGTTTGCCGGCACCACTTGGCGACCTGGCTTATGCGGCATTAATCGGCAAACCGGTAGAACGCCAGGAAATTATATTTCCTCTCACCTCTACACGGGTTGCGGTAAGTGGTCACAAATTAGCAACTACTGACGGTTCATCAATGCTGTTGCTGGAAGATTTATCGCTGCAGGTACAGTTAGAAGATGAAAAAGGCAAGCGAGTTAATTTAGAAGTTATTACTAATCTGGTTCATTATCTGGCGCATGAATTGCGTAATCCTCTTGTTACATTATCAACATTTAGCAATTTGATGCCGACCCACGCAGGCGATCCTGATTTTATTAATTTCTGTGGTGATGTATTGCAGCCAGAAGTTAACCGAGTGAATCTGATGCTCGAACAGTTGTTGGTATTAACAAATCATGCAGAATTTCAGTTTGAACAAGTTCTATTAGTACCGATGATAGAACGGGTAATAGGTCCCGAGGAGATTCGGACACGGATTAAATCTATGTTACCCCATGATTTGCCAGCAATAATTGCTGACCGTCATCGTTTAGAAACGGCATTGGTTTGCCTGATACGATCGATGATAAAGATAGCAACCATTGATGCGGAAATTAATTTGTCTGCTTTTAGTGAAAATGATAAAATCGTAATTGAGTTACGTACAGAATCTAAAAATAAAAATCTCTCCAGACTGATGGAACCATGGGATCAATTTTTATCGCGAGGAGTACCTGAGGATGATCTTGATTTAGGGTTGCCTGCTGCACGGTATATAATAGGGCAGCATGAAGGTGACATGAGTATTGTAATGGATGGCGATAAAATGACTGTATTATGTAATTTGCCATTGAACCGCAGTCAAAAAGATGGCGGGGAGAAAGAGAAAGATGACACAAAATCGAGTACTTATCGTTGACGATGAACGCGGCGTTCGCGAATCAATGAAAATGCTGTTGAAAAACAGTTACAATATAGATATGGCGTCCAGTGGAACCGAAGCAATAGCAAGGCTTTCGGATATTCAACCTGATGTTGTACTGTTGGATTTACGTATGCCGGATATGAGCGGCATTGAAGTTTTGCAGGAAATAAAAATACGTGACCCGAATGTTGAAGTTATTTTAGTTACAGCTTATGCTACTATTGAAACTGCGCGAAAAGCACTGCGATTAGGTGCGTTTGATTATCTGACCAAACCGTTTAATCCTGATGAATTGGCGAATATAGTCAGCAGAGGTATGGAACGGCGTAAGGATGTACTGCTGCGTTCTGCGGAAATGGCGGCTATTCAGCAAGGTTATCAGTCGTTATGTCATGAAGTTGAAGAAGCTAAGAACCTTATAACAACTCAGATGCGCGATACAGTTTATGCACTGCTGATGAGTCTTGAATTGCGCGACGCCTATAGTGGGCAGCATAGTATGGCGGTATTGTGGCTGACAGATAATTTTGCACGATCTATGAATGTAGATAAAACGCAATTGACCCGACTTCGTCAAGCGGCATTAGTACACGACCTTGGTAAAATCGGCATTCCAGAAAGTATCTTGAATAAACCGGCACCGTTAACCCCTGCAGATTTCGACACAATGAAGTCACATACTATTTTAAGCGCAGATATCGTTGGTAATGTTGAAGCATTGGCATATTTATCGCCAATAGTACGTGCCCACCACGAACGTTGGGACGGCATGGGTTATCCTGACAAATTAGCTGGAAATGATATTCCCTGGGAATCACAGGTACTGGGGATTTGCGACTCGATACATGCCATGACCAGTAACAGATGTTATCGACCTCGCCTGCCTATTCAGATAATTGAAAGTGAACTGATGAAATGCAGAGGTCGCCAATTCACCCCGGAATTGGTGGACGCCATGCTGGCAACAAACCTTATTACTGACATTCACCGTGCCGAGGATGACGGTCAATTAGTGTTGACAAATGCCCAGGTAAGAGACGCTTTGTCCGATGCGAATGACGGAATATAATTTACCGGTAATTTTTCAGTGAGTAATTTAATGAGTAACCCCAGGCTTGCGCTTGGGGTTATTGATTAAAATACCTTTACAAGGCATAATGGAGACAAATGAAACCTTGAAGATATCTGGAACTGAACTGATTAATAAAGGTTTCACGTTCTCTCTTCCTCCACACAACGGAGCAATTTGGTTTTACAATAAAAATTAAGGGGAAATTTATGCATAATTTATTGAATGGAACATGGCGTATTGCCTGCGATATTGGTAATTGCGGGCAAGAACTGGGATGGGCTGCGTCTATACCTGACGATACTAAAACTGTACCAGTACCTGGAATAGTGCAGCAGGCATTTCCAAACCACCAGGGGGTATCATGGTATTGGCGTACTTTCTCTCAAAATCTTTTGCCGGCAAAAAGTGAACGCGCTATTCTTCGGTTTGGTGCAGTTGAGTATCATGCTACTGTTTGGCTAAATGGTATAGCCGTGGGTGGTCATGAAGGGTCAGAGACGCCATTTGAGATGGACGTTACTGACGTGTTGCAAACCAGTGAAAATTTGCTGGCGGTGCGGGTATTAAAACCGGGTGAAGAACCTATTGATGGGTTTGCGTTGGAAGAAATTCCACACCGTAACCAGTCTGTCAATTCCAAGTTTCAACCCGGTATGAGCATGAATATTGCTGGCATTATCGGTAAGGTTGAACTTTTAATTGTTCCTGATGTGCGAATTATTGATGTATTTGCACGTCCAGATTGTAAAACAGGGGAGATTAATGTCACTGTTACTGTAAAGAATGACAGTAGCGAACAATACACCGGTGATATAAAACTGACTACAGGTGCAGCAAGTCCAACTGAAGGCGGGCATATTCTGCAGCAAATCAGTAAAACTGCTGAAATTAATCAGGGAATATCAACTATTGAGTTTACCATAACAATTTCTCAACCACATCTTTGGAATTTGGATAACCCTTATCTTTACCGTATTACAGCACAATTGAATGATTATGAGTTGTCTATTCGTTGTGGCTTTCGCGATTTTAGAGTTAAAGACGGCTTTTTCTATTTGAATGATAAAAAGATATTTCTGAAATCTTCTCACACTGGTAATCATTTTCCCATTGGTACAATTGTTCCGTTTGATCCAGACCACATGCGCCGTGATCTGCTGATGGCAAAGACTGCCGGTTTCAATTGCATTCGCTGGATTGCCGGCGTGGCACTGCCTGAACAGTTGGATTTTTGCGATGAAATTGGTTTGATGGTATATGAAGAAAATTATGCGTCCTGGGCATTATACGATTGTCCAAATTTAATTGAACGGTATGAACGCAGCTATAATGAAATGATAGTTCGCGACCGCAATCACCCGAGTATCACCATTTGGGGGATGATTAATGAAATGCCGGAAGGCGCGACATCACAATGTGCTGTTGCTTATCTGCCGAAATTGCGCGCATTGGATCCGACACGGTTAGTCTTGCAGCATAGCGGTCGTTGGGATGGTGATCCAAAAACTGGATCGGTCAGCAATCCCGGCTGTGGCGAATGGGAACCTGTTTGGGGTGTAGAGGGGCAGGACGCGCCGGATGTGGATAAAACACTGAATTGGGAACCGGGTGGCTACCTTGACCGGGCCGGTGACGCGCATTTTTACTCATCTTTCCCGATGTCAGAAAAATATAAGCACCAATTGCGTACCCTTGGCGAGGGAACCAAACCGGTATTTCTGTCTGAATGTGGTATTGGCAGTCAATTTAACGCTATTGAAGAATTGCGTGGATTTGACCGCCTTGATGTGTCTGATGATTTATTTGACCGTACCTACATTCGCAACATGGCGGATAAGTTTAATGCCGACTGGCAACGTTATAACATGGATGAAATTTATCCATTCCCGGTAGATTTTTTCCGCGACAGCTATAAACGCCATTCAGAACAACGACGCCTGTTGTTTGATATGATACGCGCAAACCCGCAATATTGTGGTTATAACCTGACTGGATTATTAGATCACGCTTTAACGGGCGAAGGGTTATGGTCATTTTGGCGGAGATGGAAAAATGATATCGTAGAAGTTTTGGCAGATGGCTGGTCGCCTTTGCGCTGGTGCCTTTTCGTATCTCAAATGCACGGTTATTCGGGAAATACGATTGAAATTGAAGCGGTTTTGGCAAATGAAGGAGTGTTGCAACCGGGAAATTACCCGGTAACTTTCCACATCTGGGGTGCAAATACCGGTGTAGTATGGGAAAAATGTACCGAAGTAAATATACCTGATACCGGTGATTTTGCTTTGCCAGTGATAAAAGAGCAAGTAAAGTTGGATTTGCCGACGGGTGAATATATATTCTCTGCAGATATTAAAAATGGTGGCGCGCCAACCGGCGATCGGTTGCAATTTTGCATAACAAAACCATCTGATATTCCACAAGGGGCAGGAACTGTATATTGTTGGGGATTGAATGATTGTATAGTTGCTTTCTTGACTAAGCAAGGTTACACATGTCTGCCATATAGTTCAAACGTTGCTGAAATTGAAAACAAGGTTATTCTAATTGGCGATATACCATACAGCGAAACGAATCAGGACTGTTGGAAATTAGTTCGTAAAGAGGTTGAATCAGGTGCAAGCGCGATAATACTTAGCGCAAATTCATTTAGAAAAGATGGACCAAAACCTGGTGAAACATCATGGGAAACATTGCCGGAAAATGCAGAATTGCCGTGGGGTGATTTATTGATAGCTCATGGTGTTCACGATTGGCTATATCATCATGATTGCGTTGGCAAACGCCACCCGATATTTAAAGAGTTACAAAGCGGTGGAATCCTTGATTGGAATTATTGGGGAGCCGTTGTTGGTCATGCCTGGTATGACATGCCAGATTCATCCTGTGAAGTTATAGCCGCTGGATTTGCCGTCGGTTATTGTTGTGATGGTGGTTATAATAGTGGGGTATTAATCGGCAGCCAGCAATGCGGTAAAGGTACACTGCTGTTCAATTCGTTACAAGTGCTTGATTTAATCGGCAAACATCCTGCCGCAGATCAATTGCTTATTAATATGATTAGTCAGTTACTAACCAAATACGAATAAAAAAAGTCTGTCAATGACATGATTATTTCGATTCGGTGTGGGAGCAAATGGTAGGGGAGATGTCCTCA
>JBIJDE010000301.1:0-6133 GCA_044344305.1 Armatimonadota bacterium | reverse complement strand
GTTCATATCATCTCTTTTATTAGGTTCTGCCGTAGGCATACCATCTTTCAAAAGTTCCATCATTTTATTAATTTCTTCTTTGTCTTCTGATGTTAATACTGAGTTAATGTATGAAATATCAAATGTATTATCAGCAGATCCAGATGGTTTGAGAAATTGTAATCTCTTATTTTTGTCTAGTAAATTAAATTTAACAAATGCCATCCCTAGTGAGACAGGACATTTTAAAAATGTGTGTTGTACTGTTTTACCTTCACCATATCTAATCATATCACCTAAGTCATAAAACACATAACCATCATAAAACCACAACTTTAAATAATTTTCAGAAGGAGTTATTGAGCGAATGTTATTATCAGGTACATAGCAGTTTACATGGACACATTTAAACTTCCCTCTCATAACTTTTGCTTCGAGTATGTGATACTTAACGTTTGGATTTCCTTTACCATCTGTATTTTTAGTACCACTTCCACTTCCATTTCCAATACCTAAAATTTCATCGAGATCCATTTTTCTTCTCCCTTAATTTCCATTCTTGTCAGATTTCAAAAATATCTAACAAGCACATTATATCTAATAAAGATATTACTTGGCAATAAAAGCCAACTCAACTGTCATTATCCAGATTATTCTGGTTTATACAATCTTTTTGCAAAATCCACCCTAATTCCCTTTACCTTTGAACTTCATCAACGCTTCCTGCATTGATGAAGTTCCTCCTTCTGGCCATCCTTCCACCTTAGTAATTATTTTCCTTGCTTCCTCGCAGCTTTCTTCCGTTACATTGTCAAATAGCAGAGATGCGATTCCATCTGTTTTTAGTGGTACATTTGGTACTGCCATCCTGATGCCGTTAATATATGTGTAGTGAACCAGAAAAATAGCTTCTTCGCATGTTACTGCCGGTTGCAGTGGAATTAATGTGTCATGTTGAAACCCACTATCAGAATCATCTTTAAAACATTTAGCGATGTTTAATGACCTGACTAATGTATCTATCAACCTGTCTTGGATTCGCAATTGTTTTTCGTATGAATGTGTCTTGAGCAAATCACACATCTGATCAATGCTTAAACCAGTTGTCATTGATTGATCAAACTTTTTCCAAAGGTAATTCATCAAAAGTTTTCGCTGTTCCCATGAAAGAAGCTCTACATGTTTCTTTTTCTGCAGAATTTGCTTGTAGCTATTTCTCGCTTCCATTGGTGTGTCAAATAATAGTGATAGAGCTTTTTCATCTGGTAGGCTATTTATTTTTGATAAAAATTCTGTTGATGGCTGGAAATCAGAATCAAAGCGGAAATCTCCTTCTGGTTGAAGAATTATTTTAACAAAACCTTCACCTTGCGCAGCGGATGCGAACTCCTTAAATGTGGTATATCCAAAACGAAATGGGTCAAAAGTGGAATCAAGCTGCTGCATATACATTCGTGTATTTGATCCGAGTGCAGGCAAGCCCTGGCGTGCAAGAATAGATACCGCGCGGGATAATAACCCAAATGCTTTCAATGTCTCTGACGGTAATGATGGTAAAATAATTTCTTGACTATCATTAACAGATTTCTTATCATTTTCAGGACTAAATTCTTGCTTATTGTCAGTTAATATAACTTCATTACTTTTAACTTCTTCTATATTAACAGCAATTTCCGGCATGTCTTCCATAAATTCATCATATAATATATCATCAAGGAATAAAAACATATCGCATGCCTGCGCCAACTCGCGACTACTGCTTCCTTTGATGCCTATGCCAATTACTGCTTTGCCATACCTTCGTATTTTTTGTACTAAGGGTACAAAATCACGATCTCCGGCTATAATTACTATAACATCTGGTGCTGAAGGTAATAGAGCCATTTCCAGCGCATCCACAGCGAGACTGATATCGGCAGTGTTTTTACCACATTTATCAGTAGATAACATGGTAAATTCAACAATATTGCTTCTAAAATCATTTACATGACGATTTATTTGCGAATTCATCCAATCGCCATATGCACGAGCAAATATAATTTGCCCTTCTTCACGTATCCGGTCCATAACAGGGTGTAACGTTACCTGTAAACCAGCTTTGTCTGCTTCAATTACTAAATTTTCAGCATCAATAAAGATTGCAACTCGGTTATACTGTTTTTGTAATGGCGCCATATTTACCCCCTATTTTATTCACCTAAAAAAGAATCTACCAACATAAATGAAAAATATTGCTGTTAACAATGCGCCTGCATCCGGCCAAACTATCCAGACTAAAACAAGAATGCAAAATCCTATAACCGCGCCACACCCCATCTGACAGTTATCAATGAATTTGCCATTGTCTTTTCCTTTCAGACTGAATAATTCTCTTTAACTGGATTTAATATACCAGCCGAATTTACAAAATTCTGTCACTTTAGTTTTAATTTGAAAAATATTTTTAATTTTTTTTACATTACTCAAGTGAATTGGAGAAGTTTATCGGTGTCGCTGCGCTGCAGCTTAATATTGTTTCTTATGTTCATTACTATTTATATGTCGCCGCGCTGCGGCTGGAAATAATGTCACATAATAATCTTGTTCTATCAAACAAATCATCCGTAGCGCGGTGCAATATTATTAATATTGCGTTGTCTATAAGAAATTAAAGCTGCAGAGTAGCAACACATAGAAGGTGACGTGTTAAATGTTTCTAAAATTCAATACCGGTTCTTAATTTTAATATCATTAAAATGTCACGGGATCTAAAGGGCTCACTCTTATACACATCTTGTAAATTGAAATCAAAAATTTAGAGATGGTACATATTTTCACTTCTATAATTCAGAAATATCCGGTAAAGGTAGGGGAGCTGTCCCCAGCTCCCGCGAAAGTGTCTTTTTTAAAAAGACGAACCGGATGTAACGACAAAATAAGGTGAAAAATCACAACACCACGCAAAAAGTTATGTCGCTATTACGCTTGTTCACATCATTATTCCGGTTCATCGCGGGAATTGGGGACAATTCCCCTCCCTCATCAGCCAATATTTCAAATAAAATGATAACTATAAATGTGTGTAAGGGTGAGACCAACGGGGTTGGATTGAGTGGCGTTGTGTTTTTTACCATTTAGCATTGACTTCAGATGGGGTCGGATATTTATAGAAAAGGTTTGATATTAAGATACGACCCCGCTGTCATTTTGAATTTCAAGCCGTTTGCGATCAAATTCGAACAAAAAAAGTCAGGATTTTAGAGACTTTTGCAAAACCTGTGCAACCACGATTATTCCGAGTATCCTACTCGGTTTTTTGCGAGCAGGATGCTCGCAATACATTGGTTTTTACAATGGCCTATATAATCATGATTTTGTGTCTATTCGGAAGAATTCTCACCTGTTTGTTGTTCAAATACCCGCTTTACCAGTCCTTCATCTTGGAGAAGCTGTTGAGGAGTTCCAAATTGGCTGACGGTGCCATTTTCTAAAACTAAAATATAGTCGCTGGACATCGCGGTGCTGATTCTGTGGGTTACGACGAAACAGGTTTTCCCTTTCATCAATTTATTCAATGTTACTCGTACTCGCGCCTCGGTAATCGGGTCAAGTGCGCTGGTTGTGTCATCCAGGAGCAATACACTGGGACGGCTGATAAGACTGGCTGCCAGAGCAAGACGCTGGCGTTGGCCACCGGAGAGAGCCATGCCGCGTTCACCTACGATGGTGTCATATCTATCTGGCAAGGTATTGATAAAATTATGTAGATCTGCATTTTTCGCGGCGGTTATTACATCATTATCAGAGGCATCCAACCTGCCGTAACGGATGTTTTCTGATACTGTTCCGCTGAATATTACTGGTTCCTGCATCACCAGTGTTACCCGGTCACGCATACTTAATAATGTTAAATCGCGTAAATCATGTCCATCCAACTCAATGCTGCCACTATCAGGATCATAAAATCGCATCAGTAAATACAATAACGAACTTTTCCCTGCACCACTTGGTCCCATTACGGCTATTTGCGCACCACTGGGTACATTAAATGATACGTTTTGCAATGTTGGTGCATCGTCACCCGGATAGGTGAAAGAAACATCTTTGAATGCGACATCTCCATTTGCTTTTGATAATGAAATAGCATCAGGTCTATCAGCGGTTTCCGGTTCAGCTTCCAATAAGTCGAATACCCGGCGCATAACAACGTTAATACGCGGCATTTCCATTGATACCAGGTCACTTAATGCAACAGCAGGAGCAAATAGGTTTACAGCGCAATTGTAAAACCACATAACTGTACCCATGGTCATGCTGCCATTCTGCAACGAAACCATGCCCATATACATTATGACCCCAGTGATTATTCCGCTGATGGTGGTGGCAAAGACGGTCTGCCAGCTTTGATTGCGGAGAATATACATGGTAAGACGTGCCAGGTTGTTTGCAGCAACGGCAAAATTGCGCACCTCAGCCATTTCGCGTCCAAAGACTTTTACCGTTTTTATAGCTGATATGCGTTCTTCTACACGATTGTAAATAGCGGTATTTGCCCGTCTGGCAGTAATATTTCCTTCGCGTATTTTAGGACGGAAATATCGGAAGTTAAAAACATAAAGAGGAATTGCAATAAGGGCGAGAATACCCATCTTCGCATTCAAAGAAAGCAGAATGACAATTCCAATAAGTACTTGCAAGGTGAATTGCGTGAAATTTACGACTATGCCACCGATGGATCCCTGGATAGTCCCAACATCGTCAAGGACAATACTTAACAATCGACCAGTTTGAGTACGATCGAAAAATGACAATGGTAATTGCTGTAATCGTTCGTGCAAATGCCTGCGCAGTTCAAAAACAATATTCTGCCCGATTTTGGTAATAGAATACCTTGCCTGCCATGCAGATAAAACTTCCGGCACGTGACTGAAGGCATTAAAGAAAAATATTATTCCTAAACGGCGAATATGTTCCTGAATCTGCTCTTTCGGAATTCCTTTGCCACCGTTCAATACCCAGTCTACCATCTGGCTGGCGATATATTGATATACGAATACCATTGATGAATTGATAGTATTCATAAACATGGCATACATTAACCGTATACGATGAGGATAGATATATTCTCGCCATAGGCGCATGAATTGTCTTAATTCTGTACCTGGACGAGGTTCGCGATCACGATAAGTCTCTAAAATAATTTCTAAACGACGTTGTTGGAGATTCGGTTTCTGGCTCATGCCGCACCTCCATTTGCGTTTTTACCGCTCAACTCATCGTATAACAATCGATAATACCCATCCTCTATATCCATCAATTCATCATGGGTACCTTGCTCGATAATATTACCTTTATCCATAACCAGTATCTCATCTGCCTCGACAATCGTACTTAATCGGTGAGCGACAACCACACTGGTTCTGCCTTTCAACACATTCAACATCGCCTTTTGCAGTAACAATTCTGATTCGCTGTCTAAAGATGATGTCGCTTCGTCTAATATAAATACTGCTGGTTTACGTACAATAGCACGCGCAATGGCAACTCGCTGTTTTTCACCGACGGATAGTTTCGAACCGTCTTTGCCCAAAATAGTATTATATCCATCCGGCAGTGCCATGATAACATCGTGAATCTGTGCGGCTTCGGCGGCTTCTGTTACCTGTTCAAGAGTTGCCTCTGGCATGGCATAAGCAATATTTTCAAAAACAGTTCCTTCAAATATAACTGGTTCCTGTGGAACAACACCGGTATGACGACGCAGGGAACGGATAGTTAAATCACGCACATCATAACCATCAAGGGTAATTTTTCCCTTTTGTACGTCCCACAATCGCAATAATAACGAAGTAATGGTTGTCTTTCCACAACCAGTATGTCCAACCAATGCAGTCATTTTGCCCGGTTTTAAAACATGGGTTAATCCGCTGAACAGTGGTTCATCTTCTTTATATGCAAAATGAATATTTTCTAATGCCAATTCCCCGCGGCATTCTGGCAAATCTATCGCATCTGGTTTTTCTACGACATCCGATTTTTGTTCCAATATTTCAATAATACGGTCAATACTTACCATCGCCTGGGTTATCGCGCCGGCAACCATAGTCATGCTGACAGCAGGATGAATTGCCTGCCATACATAAAGATTCATTGCGTATAGGTCGCCATATTGCAT
>JBIJDE010000300.1:0-6140 GCA_044344305.1 Armatimonadota bacterium | reverse complement strand
CAAGTGACGCGGTTTAAAACGCAGGGATTCAATACAGGGGGCGATTATATTTACCCCAATAATATGGTGAGGAGATTCAATGTTTTTCTGGTCGGCTTCCTTTGCTACCTCTTTGCGCCATGGTACTGTCGCACTTCCCCGCAAATAAATCTCCGACTTTATCGCCGGACAATCATTATATAATCGGTAAATTCGTCGAACCTGCAAGGTGCCAATGGTACAGCTAATCTGAACAGCCAGATAACTACTGCAAACCGGGGTGGCAGTGACTTCAAAAATCTCATAACCACCATCAATTGCTTCACCATTAATCCCCGGGAAAGACGCGTCAGGATCATCGCCACTAAACACCCAACAGTCGCCAGTGACCAGGTTAGTCATCGAAATAGATTTCGGATTGCCATAGTTATAATCAAAAACCCGTTCAATGTATCCGGTTGAGATAGTTAATATACCATCAGATAATTTTGCATTTGCTTTCATATCTATATATTATTTCGTAAATAGCCGGGTGTTCCTGCATATTTTCTATTTTAATCATCTATGCGAATTTAGAAATATTATGTAGAAGTAGGGGGGAGCTACATAATATTCTAAATTCTCACACAAATTTTCTTCGCAACAATTCCATATCCCCACGGTAACGTTCTCAACTGTATGTATATTTATCATAAGATTTTCAACGCCAGCTTGGATCGCATATTCTCTATTAATCAATTCGCATTTTAATTAATAACCTGCCAGTAAATAAAACATTCTAATTTTTCTTAATATCAATATTATCTTTATCTTTGTCTTTTTTTTCTTTATCAGTATTTTGCTTCCATTGGAAATATTCATCAGAAAGATTCAAAGACTTCTCAGAAATTAATTTTAATTCTGGCAAACTTTTATCAGTAACTCTATTACGCAATAAAGCGCGCATCTGCTCTTTCACTACCCATTCCTCATAAGTAACAGGTTTGAAATCATTATATCTGCGAATTAATTCAGTACAAACATTTTCTTCATCAAAATGATAGTTTACAAGAAGCATATATGCAACAAGTTTTAATCGCAATAATTCAGGGATTTCCCACTGTAATTTTGTAATATCAGTTTTATCCGGCCAAGTATCAAAATATGAAAGGTAGATACGTTGTTCACCGACTAATTTCTTTTCCCGGTCAAGAATTTTCCACAAAAATGGTGGACCACCAAACGATTTATATTTTCCATTATATGTAGTATTCCGTTCTACTATTGCTTCATCAATTCGTTTCTTCCTAAGATATTCAATCTTCTTTTTATCGGATGCCTTCATATCTTCAGGTGATGAGTTTACCCAATCATCTATCATTTTATCGGAATAATATAGTAAGTCATCTTTTATACCATTCTCATAATCACTCCAAAATAGACTTCTACCATAATAAATATCAGGTATATGAGCGAGTGCTGCACTTTTCCCTAAACGAATATAATTTTCAGACAATAATATTACCTGCAAATGATAATAAGAAGATTTCTCCTTTTCATCAGCATAAATCTTAAGCAATTCTTGCGGAAGAACAATAGATGTCAAATACTTGTCTTTTTCAACTGGCATTTGTTCTTTTTTCTGGCTATAACTATTTGAAATACAAAGTACAAAAATAGTCAACATCATCAATATATATATATATTTAATTCCAAACATGAACAACCTCCGTTAATGGAATTATTGATGTTTTAACTGTATATACACTAACAATTGGTTTGCCACCAGCATCGACTGAACGCACTGTTCCGAGATGGTATGGCACAGCTGTTTGATAATATTGAGTGAAAAAGTCGTTGTTTGCTATGCCAGTTTTTACACCAGATGGTATTTCAGGATTACCTTTCGCATCAAGGAATAAATTCTTCCATGGTCCACCACGAAATGTTGGGTCATACATCCAAACATCATGTGTCACAGGATCTTTATAAAACACTAATGCATGTCCATCAAATGGAGCTCCAAACAACCATCGATGTTGTGCACTTTTTTCTGTAATGTCAGTAGGATCTACAAAATTAGGATATACTGTATCTACATCTCTATAGTTAAAGACAGGATTAGGTTGAGACAGATTCAATCCTGCTGAAGTAATGACGATATAACTCCAAGATGGTGATTTAGTAGGAGAAATGCATCGATATGGATATCCCCAGTTTCTATAAGTTTTCTTTATTTCAATATCGAATTCGGAACATCCTTCACCAAATGGTATCGTATGAAAATCAATATCCCTCATACCATTACCATTTGTATCGGTAAACGGCTCACCTTTCGAAGGGTCTATTGGATCACAATCATACGCTCCATTCCCTTCTGTACCTGTTGGATTTGTAACAGGATTGTAATCATCTTTATTCGGATCAGGATTCGTTATTTTATTATATCCATTTTCATCAACATCTGCGAGTCCATCTAATCCAGTATCTTGGGTTGCTTTATCCCATGTTTCAGTTTTACCACTTACATCAACTACACCATTCTTTCCATTATATATTACTTGATGGTATTGTGGTGATGTTTCAATATGATCATCAGTTAAATTACAATCAACAGTTGATAATACTAATTTTGCAATATTATATTGATAATATTTAGGAATAATTGATAAAAAATCAGGAACTCCACATCCAGTGCTAATTAAGGGAGTGTCATTAGCATGACAAATAGTGTTGTTAACACCATTTTTACCAACATGAATGTACTCTATTTCATTTCCAATAGGACCTACAGCAGGTGTAATTCCATCATCACCAACACAAGTTGAATCAAGTATTGGTGTTGTCTCTGAGTTTGTTTGTATATAATATCCTTTTATATCTAAAGTAATTCCTTGAGTACCTACTAAGTCAGCGAAAGTTATTTGTAATCCTTTACACATACCACCATTGTAATCTAAAACATCTTGCGTAGTCAATTTATCTCGTACACCATATGTTAATACATTGCCATTTGGCATAGCTGTATGAAAATTATTATAACACGCATTGATAATATCAAAATCTTTAGTAATTTTTACACCTTCGAGAATCTTCGTTGACCATCCTAACAATTCGATGTAAGAATTTGTTGATTTAGGTTCATTATAAACCGTATATATAATATGAGATGTTTTTTGTTGGCCGATTGGTTCTAAGATGATTTTATTTCCATTAAAATCATCTTTATCTTCATAATAGAACGTAAAATCAATGGGGTAGTTATTTACAGCAACATCTTTATTAATAACATTATCTGTTACAAAACTATAAGATTTAGGCGTTGAATCTGTACTTACTGAAAACACATACGGATTTTTATTAGCATTTATTCCTGATGAAAACTTGATAGTTGGACATCCATTAGGAATAATACATTTTTTTTCCTTACTTCCAGAAGTTGCAAAAATTTCTATTTTTGCATTTTTTTTACAGGCAATTGGATAATTATATAATGTATTTGATGGATATGGAACATCTTTTTTACATGCTGGTTCATCGCTATCTAATGAGTCAAGTAACCATTCATGATTTACTGGTATAGTATAATCAACGTTAGTACCTGTGAATGTATTTTTATGGAACATCATATTATAAACAATATGATCTCCAAATATACCGAAATCTATCTCTGTTATTCCAAGACGAACGACATAGAAACTATAAGCTTTTTCAAATTTTCTAATAGTATCAGAAGGTTTTTCGTAAACATAAAGATAAACAAGACATTTCTGAGGAGTAACATATTCTCCTATATTAACAGTATTATTACCATTTCTATCTTTCCCCCATTTACCATCCCAAGTTTTTTTTATTTCGACGCTTGGTAGAGATTGTGATTCATTTTTATTAACCAAACACGATATTTCGTTCATTTTTTCATCGAATATAATTAACTCTACTCGAGGCGAATAACCATTAGGTTTTATCGCTGGATCAATAAGTTTATATGTTATCTCTATTGGTCCAGAACCAGATAATTTAGGATCAATAACTTTTGATCCATATATTTTCGCGCTAAATTTTACGGTCGCACTGGTTTTAAATTTTGCTTCATTAACTGCATCAACTTTTGTAATGTAGCATAATATTAATAACAAAGCAAATAATAAATTTAATACAAATATTAGTCGTTATAAAATGTATTTGTATCAATTGATTCAAATACAAGACTGCACCCTTCATTTCCTGCTGTGTAAACTGATGTAGAAAATCCTGTTGAAGTAGTGATATCAGTTTTAGGTGTAATATCACCATAATTTTTATTTACATCACGTTCATCAAAATCAGTCTCAGTATCATAAATCAATCTAGAATCACTATTATAAATTTCTTTTATACGCCATTTGATATTATGTCCAGAGACATTATCTCCACCAAAAGTAAGTTGAAGTGTTAATAATAGAGTTCCAGCAGTTGACACATCCGGTGAACTTTGTAAACAAACTCCTGTAGCCATTGAATAAGTAACATTAACATCAGCATAACAACCAAGAAATGAAGCGCGTATAATGGTTGGAGTATTACTATCACTTGCTAAATCACTTGAGGTTAATACAGAAACTGCTGTTCCATTTGTTATCTGGCATGATTTTTCAGACAAATCTGAATCAATATTAACACCTTTTTCACCTTGAATAACGCTGAAAGAAACATCACCTGTTAAATTGGCTGGTTCCACAGTAGCGGTTAATGTCGTTTGATGAAGCGGTGTCTCGATTCCGCCAGTCAAAATTGATGTTTTATTACTGCTAAGTGTTATAGTGATTGGAATTATAGTTGCATTCCCACAAAAATAAACCGTCAAACCATCAATATCAGTTTCATCAGGATGACAGATATTTGAATATTCTATTTCCATATAATGTACAACATTTGTAGACCATGGACCATCAAGACTTTTTAAAGAATTAGTAATAGTCGGAAGGGCTTGTCCTTGACCACAATAATTAACATTTTGAATATTACCATCAATCTTAACAGTTACGCCATCATCAGAAAATATTCCAATTATTAAACTGGGATCTGATGATGTAAAGGCACCAGCAAACTTAACTCTCTCTATTTGTAAACTATTATACTTTGTTGCAACAGTTTTATCAGTTAAATCAAGAGCCTTTATAGTATCTACCAACCCTATTTTTGTTCCAACAGTAGTAAAACTATTAATATTTGGCAAGATTATTGAGCAATCACTTAATGGTTTGACTTGATTCTGTGCAGTAGAAACAACTGCAGAGATTATAAATATCGCCAACATCAGTAATAATAAATATCTTCTTTTCATATTAATTCACCGCCTTGTTTACTTTGTTCTCTACTTTAATCTTAAATGCTGCGACACCATCTATTAGATTTTTATCTGTCATGGCATTCAATATCGCCAGTGCTTCAACATACCGTGCATGATTGTACTGGTAATCAGCAAATACTATGCGGTACGCGTCGCTGGTGTTTGGGTGGTCTTTGGACTGGTCTATTATCAATTTGTAGATTTTTACTATTGAGTCATCATCATCTATTGATCTAACAGCATTGAGAATGTCGTTAGTTATGTATAACCTGCCATAACCGCTGTTGTAGTCATCAGTCGCCAGGTTTATATTTGGCAGCAATATTGCTACCGCTATACCGGCACTGAGTTCTTTATCTTTCAATCTCATATCGGCACACTTGAATGCCGCATAAGCAACTAAGATGCCACGATTTCCATCAGCACCTTTTTGCATTAATTGATTTGCCGCATTAATGTGGCTTACTAACACCCGTAACAAGGCGCGGTCATCTTTGCATGCCTGGTATTGCAGGTTGCAGGTTTTTACATCAATTTTATCAATTGATAAGGTGGCGCGTGAAACCTGATTGCCTAATTTGGCATAGATAAAGTCCTGTACCGCGTCAACACTACGGGGGAAATCCGCAGAATAAGCGCAGACAGCAGTTATTAGCATCACTGCTAATAGAAACAGTTTCTTCATTTCATTACTCCTTTTAGTTTACCGTACTTCTTTAGTCGTTCTGACAGTTATTTTGTCATTTACGCTGGCATCAATAGTTGAATACGCGGTTAATACTACGTCCAAGACTGCCTGGTCTTTCAATATTGATGCGGGTGATGTCTCCAGTCGGAAATTATAGGTCTT
>JBIJDE010000299.1:0-6150 GCA_044344305.1 Armatimonadota bacterium | reverse complement strand
TGGTGCTCATTATATGATTACAAATAATCAAATTATTGAAAAAATGACATTGATGTCTAACGAATTAATAAATATGACGCGGGAATTGCATAATAAAAATAAATCTCTTGAAGAAGCCCAGGAAAAAATAAAAGTGTTAAGCGGTATAATACCCATTTGTATGTTCTGTAAAGAAATTCGCGATGACCAGGGATATTGGAATCAACTGGAAGAATTTATCACTGATCATTCAGAGGCAAATTTCAGTCACAGTATCTGTCCAAAATGTATGAAGAAACAATATCCTGAGTAAAACAGATAAGACTAATAAAAAATATGTATTTTTGTTATAGTAAAGGATTGACCTGGTATGTTATAATCTACTTTAACATATGAAGAGATATAATTGGCTGATTATTTTTTTAATGCAATTTATAGTTATACAAACTATAGCAATAACCCCTGTCGCACCTATGGAGATCTTTAAGAACAAATCTGGCAGTTGGGTACCATTATATGACATCGCTGATTACGTAAAGTTAGCGTTTTCAGATGTGATATTTAAAGATAACCAAATAAGAAATTATCACGGTGTCAGATATGTAAACCTTGAAGAACTGAAAAAATATATCAGTGGAGAAAGTATCTATCGACCTGATATTGGCCGCCTAATTATTGATGCCCCCGGTATACCAATGCCATTATCTTTAGAACGATTGGGTGATTTCCCGGCAGATGGTGAGAAATTATTTATTCAATCTAAAGGTACATTAAAACAACTATCAGTTTTGCCATGGAAGTTATATTCTAATGCTTTACCGGCAATTGATAAAAATGACAATATGTATTGGGTGAAAGATAATAAGATTTATTATAAACAAGTCGATTCAATGAATTATCAGGAGATTTACAAACGACTGGACTGCAATATTAAAATACGTGGATTTGACACAAGAAATAACCTTATCTGTGAAATAATCAACACAAAACCAGGTGAGCATGAAATATGGTTAATAAAAAATGATGGCACCAGCAAATTGATAGCAAAAGGAATAAATATCGATGTTTCACCTTCTGGTGAGATGCTGGCATTTTGCCGATGGGATAGTGATAAAACTAAGCTAAAAGTGTATATAAAATCATTAACGAATGATAATGGGGAAATCGCTGTCAGTGACGGTACACGAGTAGAATTCGCACCGGATTCGGCATCTATGCGATATTATCGCGGCGAGGAAATAATTAGACGTTCGTTAATAAATGGCACTCCCGGTGAAATAATCAGCTCCATATATTATCATTTCATTGATGAGGAGATCAGCATCTGGAGTGATGATAATAAATTACTTGGCGGTAAATCTCAATCTGGCATATTTGTATTTCCTGCGGATTTCGTATCACTGACAAATAGAAATTCTTTGCATTATCTTACCGGCAACCCTGATGATTTCAACCCGCATTTCTACCAGAATGATATGTTGTTTTTGCGAAATAATAGATTAATGAAGATTGCTACAGATGACAGCAGTGTAGAAAAAGAGATATTTCCCGGGATGCACATCTCCAGTTATAAATTAAATAACAATAATTTAATTTTTACAGCGTCAGGTGCTTTAAAAAAAGTTGTAGATTTTAGGATTGATATTGATGTAAACAGTGTGATTAAAGCTGTTGAAAAATCAGGTGATTGCATTGCCGGTGAGGTGAAAATAGAACAGATTACTCCGGAGAATGCAACAGGAATTATTTCCCGAAAATATATATCATCCATGCAAAGAGAAGCATGGAAAAATGCTGAAAATATATCGCGAGATATGCTGGGGTTTTATGACGAACAGACCAGAAAAGTTTATTTAATACCTCAAAACATCAAAAAAATAGCCGTTGGAATAAGTGAAAAAGATATTGCAAAGATAGTCTTGGCTCACGAATTAACCCATAAAATACAATCCGATATCAATAACTATTCACCCGCTAATTTTGATTCACAATTAGCATGGGCCGCCGTAACAGAAGGTCAGGCAATGGTGATAGCAGATAAAGTTGCTGAAGAGATGAAAATACCGATAGAAGCAGTGATAAAAATAGGTAGTTTCACAAAAAATATCACACCTAACAAGTTATCATCCAACCAGGAAATTGCCGGGAAGATGACTGCCGAGATTTATCGTGTCGGGAAATATTTCATGAACTGGCACAATGTTAACAGTAGTAACAGCAAAATGTGGCAGATAATAAAAAAACCGCCATCGTCCACAAACACCTTATACCACCCACAAAATTATCCCGAAAAAAGCATGAATATTGACTACTCATATTTATTGAAAGATATAAACAAAATGTTTTCTGGTAAAATGCTGATGATAAATAATGCTGCTATTGGCACATTAGCCCAAAAAATCATTTATAACGATATGGATGTTGCCGACAAAACGGCTCTGCTGGAGCATATTAAAGCTATACAAACTGTCGCGTTGGATAATGGCGAGAACACCGCATCAGTAAGCGTAATAATTTTAGATAACGCGAAATTAACTGGAAGATTTATAATAGCAGCAGAAAAAATAGCCATAAAAAAAAGCTCCAAAGTTTCAGCAGAAGCCTTTATCAGTGGTGATATTGCTGGCAGAAAAATTAAAATGAAAAATAGAAAATCTCTTCTTTATCGCATGCTATACAAAACTGCAGTAATTGAAATAAGCAGCAGTGACGATATTATGAATGATAATGAAATTGCCAAAGTAATGCGTCAGGTGATTATCAGGTTGAAGGCGAAGTAATAGGTAAGGATGAGCCTTGTAAAAGCGATTTTATAAACGCACCTTTACAAGGCATAACTGAAAACCGAACACTGAAAACTGAAAACTATTATCTACAACAACGGTGCCAAAATATCAATCGCGCGTTGAATATCTTCTATCTGTTTTGGTCCGCTTATTTCACGTTCTATGGTGACACCACCCTGATAGCCGGCTTTTCTCAGTTTTGGTATCAGTGCCGGGAAGTTTACTTTTCCTTCTCCCATGGCTGTTTCGCAACCTAATTCGTATGAACTGGTTGGGTATTCGCCATCTTTCCCGTGAACTCCACGAACGAACGCGCCTATTAAATCTACCGCATCCACCGGGTTCGCCATACCGTACAATAATAGATTCGCGGGGTCCAGATTTACACCCAGGTTGCCGGTGCCAACATCTTCAATACAACGGCGCAGCACCATGGGGGTTTCCTGACCAGTCTCAAAATCAAAATAAATGTTTAATTCCGCACATTTTCCAGTGATTACTTTCAATGCTTCTACCGCACCGCGATAGTTTTCATCCTTGGGGTCTATCGGCAAAAAGCCCACGTGGGTAATAACGTCACTGGTACCCAGCCAACTGGCAATTTCCGCTCCTCGCATCAATTCGCGGGTGCGTAACTCACGAAACTCCGGCGGTACCAACCCGATGGTTGCCGGACCTTCTGTATAATTCCAGACAACTGGACCGGAATAACCACACCAGAAATGGGTGATGATAATCCCCATGTCACTGGCGATTTGGCGGGCATTTTCAGCAGTAGCCTGGCTAATCTTTGTCGGTTCCCAACTTACTAACTGGCAGCATTTCAATCCAACTTCACGTACATGTAAAAATGCCTGTGTCGGGTCATCAGTCAACGGAGCAATAACTCCAATTTTATCAATACCGGTCATATTTAATTCTCCAGTTTTATATATCCCATCGCCGCGGCACTTAAGTGCGGACATCCATGTTCGGTAGGCGACCAATTTTGCGGTAAAAAGAAATGTTCTGTTTCTCCGGGTATTTTCATCTGGTCATATCTTACAAAATTTGCGCGCATCGTGATAGGTTCAAGTTCTTTTTTCCAGTATCTTTTCATTAAAACATCAGCAGGTATAGCACAGTCAGTAATCCAACCACTCACCCGAGAGGTGGTCAGAGCGTCTCGCTCGGAAAAAGAATGAACCGGGAATAAATTTCAGCGTTTAACATTCTCTTGCACAGTTAGCGTCACCGAGACGGTAACGCCACGTTTTTCTCTCTTCTCTATTCACCCTTCCTACGATCGGTACATAAATTGATTCTTGCCATTCGTTTTTGCTATATACATTGCTTCGTCTGCACGACGCAGGACTATATCTGCTTCAACACCATCCCCGGGTACGATTGCAATGCCTATGCTGGCTGTAGTATATACGACAGTGTCATTTATATAAAAAGGTTCCCGCATTGCATCTAATATTCGCATTGCGGAGTATGCCACATCTTCTTTCTTCTTCATATCAGTAATTAGCACTAAAAACTCGTCGCCACCCATTCTTGCCGCCATGTCGCTACCGCGTATTGCCTCGTTTAGGCGTTCCGCGACGTGGTTCAGCATTTTATCACCGGCGGCATGTCCCTGGGTATCATTAATCTCTTTAAAATTATCAAGGTCTATGAACATTACTGCCAACATTTCATGGGTTCGTACCACACGTGCCATTTCTGATTGTAATCTATCACGAAAACTCATGCGGTTCGGCAACCCGGTAATTCCATCATAATATGCCATTCTATGCAGTTTTTCTTCTAATTCCCGCTTGGTGGTATTATCTCGCATGGTTAATATCCATCCCATGTGAGAATCATTATTGATAGATGAAAATCGTATATCGTACCAACGGTTATTAATTAATTGATCATTAAATAATCTTTCTTTATTCATAGTGGCAATATCTGGCAATTCCGGCAAAATATCTCTAAGCAATTTCCCGTATAACTCATTACCATTAATCATAAACATCTTACGAGCCGCCGGATTCAGTTCCACTACAGCAGTCTTTTCATTTAGTACTATTACGCCATCCTGGATATTTTCAAAGATAGTATTCACCGCTATTGGCGTTAATTCAACCAATCGGTGTTTTAATAGCGCGTATGTTAATAGTGCACCTATAATTGCAAAGAATAATGGAGTTAAATCAAAATATTTCAGACATCCTACTTCGAAAACATATAAAATTGTAGATAATAACGGAATCATAGCAGCAACAAATAATAAACGCAGTTGCATACGAGATGATGAAAGAGTATTAAGCGAATATACAAAACAAATTCCAATTCCAATCGCGGTAACTATCCAACTATAACCTACAGCTATTGGAAAATACAAACCATGGTGTATTATTTTCAGCAATGGATGGTCTTCAAATCTGATAATTCCTGACAAACTATACATTAAACCGCCATTAATTTCATTCGTCCAGACTAAAAATAATGTTAGCGCAGGAATAATAAATAATACCCATGTATTACGCTTAATAAATGGTGGTTCGATACCAATATATCGTAGTACAAACAATAACCATAAAGCTGCAATAGAAGAAATACTGACATACTCAATCTTAGTCCAGAACAATTTTATATTTAGTATTTCTTGCGTAGTCCCGGTATTGGCGGCTATTTCAAATATCGCAAAAAATGACCACCATGCATCCAAAAGAAGCATCCATATTAATTCATTTTTTCCAGGCACATTGGTACGACCCCATACCGCTTTACAGCAGTAAAGGTTAAGTATCACTGATAATCCTATTAATATTAATATGGTGACTAAAATCATCTTGTTTATTATACAGTATTTTCTATAGATAATGAAATAGCTTACGGAAGAGAGAAGGGAGAAGAGAGAAGAGAGAAAAATTGCAAATGTAAATTTAAAAATTAAAAATTGCGGTTACGTTGAATATTGTTGGTTTCTGCCGATAAATATGACATCTTTTGTCTGAACCACGATTTGTTGGATTATAAGATTAGAGGATAATAAAAATCCTTAAATCCCAAAAAATCCTCTCAATCCGTGGTTCAGACAAAAAGATAAGGATTTATTGTACTGGCGAGGCGCAACGGAACCCGCAGATGTTATGGTATGGATTGTCTGGGCCATCGCCTGAGTTGACTCGACAGGAGCATCGAAGGTAGTAGTTACCGTCATGGAACCACGAACCACCTCGTAATACACGGATATTTTTAATTTTTACCGAACCGTTAGGGTTTTTTGTCGGAGCATTCTTATAATAATCAGCACCGTACCAATCCGCGCACCACTCCCACGCATTACCTGCCATATCCATCACTCCATAAGGACTTGCGCCGGTTGGGAAACTGCCAACCGGGTGAGTCC
>JBIJDE010000295.1:0-6164 GCA_044344305.1 Armatimonadota bacterium | reverse complement strand
AGATGCATCCGTCAATAATGGAAATCTGTTCTGTGCATAAATCTTCCAATAATTTGCCATCAATGTTTACGTTGCCAGCCTCATTAATAATCAATGCAGGACGCATACCTATTTTTCCGCATACAGGCAATAAATGACGAAGGAAAGTTGTCTTTCCACCGCCAAGGTATCCAGAAATTAAAACAACAGGAAATGTCATGATATTTTCCTTTTATTATAACGAGAACTGAATAAATAATAATACTTGCATCCGGTTTTGTATTGTACTCGGAGAATTTATCATTGTACTTATAGATTATTTACAACAGAAATAACATCACTCACTTCCACACGTAAACGTTTCTTGTCTCCCCCCGCATATTTTCAATAAATAGAGACAGGCACCTATATATCGGTTTTATTATCCGACCCACTCCGGGGTCGTAATGTTTATTTTAACACTTCTGCTATAAACATCTGACTCCTAAAAGGAGTCAAATCCTCTCATAACACATCACGCCTAACATCACAAATTCCACGCGAAGTCGCAGATTTTGCCGGTGGTGGTCAAGCGGCGCAGTTTGCTGCCGTCGACGTTCATCAGGTACAGGTGTCGCCGCCGGTGCCGGCGCGGGTGGAGATAAAGCCGATGGCCAGTCCGCTGGAAACATAGCGCGGACGGGTGTCGTCGGCATCTTTCGTGTCGGTCAGCCGTTTCACTTCGCTGCCGTCTGCCTTCATTTCATATATATTATATTTGCCGTTGCGATTGGAGCAGAAAAGGATTTTTTCGCCGTCCGGACTCACCACCGGGTAGCGACTATCGCCTTCTTCGGTCAACAGCGTCTCCTCGCCGCCTTTTGCGCTCACGCGGTAGATTGCCCATTTGTCAGCGCTTTTGCTCTGGACGTGTAAATGTTTTCAGTAACTTCTAACCGAAATAACAATATTCTTGCAGTAATTATATATGGGTGGGAAACTCCAGATTTTTATATTAGCTGGTTGAAAGATAACAACCAAATTTCACTTGCCGATATAATAGGACCAACACCTAACCCAAATAAATTGGACAAGTTTTAGTTTTCGGTTTTAAGTTTTCAGTTACGGTCACTGAGACTTGTCGAAGTGACCTTTATAAAATTTAAATTTGAAATCCTGACTTTTTTTGTTCGAATTTAATTGCTAACGGCTTAATACAGCCAGTCCACAATCACCATTAACACCGGCTTTCTAAAGAACAACTGCTTCCTGACAAAGCATATGTAGAACGTGTAGAAAGTCATTAAAAAATGTTTCGAAATAGGATTGAAAAAATTAAGTGAACATATCTAAAATGAATAAAAAATAATTAACAATTTATAGAAAGAGTTTAATGCATAACCTATCCCTGTATTTTGGTCGCGGTATCCAGTTTCGCTATTGACACCATTAAATAATATAAACATAATTGTATCTTCAATGTAGCGAAGCTAAAAATTTTGTAAATCATGTAAATCATGTCTAAATAAAGCTCTGCGTTTTAAAAATTCGAGAGGTTATCATGCACTTATCAAAAATTATTTTATTGTTTTTTGTTCTGTTTATGGCTGTTGCCGCTATGGCGGAGGAAGCTGCTCCTAAAGAGGCGCCGACAGATGCTGACAAGGCTATGGCAGCGAAGGCAATTCAACTTGCGGAAAAATGCCGCGACAACCTGGGACGCGAGCAATCGAATTTTCTGCTCAATGATTGGCCGCGCTACAGTGTGAAGTTTCTGGCTGGCGAGGCTGCCGCGGATCATAAACAGCTTGTAGAATCGCGCGATAGGGTAACATGGTTTATTGAAGTGCTGGAGAAGGCAAAGGATTGGCCGCAGCCGCCAAAGATGAAAATACCCTTCACGAAAAAAGCGCCGGTGATTGACGGAAAACTTGACGATAAGGTATGGAAAAAGGCGTGGAAGTCTACCGATTACTATGAAATCAACAGCGATAAGCTGGTTAAAACCCCAAAACAGTCATGGCGGATGATGTGGGACGAACAGTATCTGTATATGTCCGCTGATTGTGCTGATACCGATATAATCTCCCCGGTATTACCGCGCGATGGGGAAGTATACAATTACGATTGTGTAGAGCTTTTCGTCATGCCGGATTTCGCGAATGCTGAATATTGGGAACTGGAATTCGGTGTCACCGGCAGCATCTACGACTCCCTGTGTAAAAAGAACCACGACCATTGGGGTGGCGTAAATAATACGAAAGCTGAAATGACCGGCCTGAAAGCGGCAATAGTGATAAATGGCACAGCGAATAAGTCCGATGACAAAGATACCGGCTACACGGTAGAGATCGCGGTTCCATTCAGCCAATTGCCAGGGTACGTAGCGGATACCAAGCCAAAATCAGGACAGCAAATGCGGGGTTTACTTGCCCGTATGGATAAAAATACCGAAGATTTCAAACCTTACGCCGCCTGGCCCTTATTAAGTTGGACACACAATATCTGGAACTATGCGACGATAGAGTTGAAGAAATGAAGCGAGATCTAATCATATTGTCTGATAAAATATTATTTTCTGCCGAATCATTAGCACAACATATCCCGATTATTAATAAGATTGCTGCATCTTATGCGGAAGATTGGGATATACACTGTATTCTTACCGATGTTGACGGCAAATACATCACCGGCATGTCACAATGTAATAATGAATGTCCTGATAATCAAAGTTGTATGATAACCTGTTGTCAGGCTATAAAAGAAGCTGTACGCTGGGGAGAACCATCATTACTGTTATGCCCGCTTAATTATGCTATTTGGGCAGTACCAATAATGAATAACATGCATGTCATTGGTGGAATTATTGCAACTCATGTTGCATTGGGTGCAGAAGTAAACAGTTTATCTCCCCGTCAGGCACGTCTTGCCATGAATGACCTTTTGGTACGGGTTATAAATGAAAATCTTACTAATCCAGCTTTGCTCGAACTTCATTCTTCCATCGCTTCGCTGGAATCGGAAAAAGCAGAAGCCATTCATGAATTGAAAGGTAAAAATTATCAGTCTATCCGTGATATTTATCTTGTTGACGAATCAGCATTGATTACAGCCATTAAAACAGGTGAACGCGCTGCGGCACGAGAGATTATAAATCGCATATTAGTGGGAATTTATTTTTTAGGACGCGATCGTCAGGAGTTATTAAAAAGTTTTTTGCTTGAATTGGTAATAATGATATCGCGCAGCGCAGTGGAAGCAGGTGCCGACCCCACGCAATTACTTGGTGCAAATTATTCATCTTTTACTGAATTAGCCCGGATAAATTCTGAGGAGGAGTTGTGCGCCTGGGTAGTTAGAATGCTTGAAGAAGCAATGAACGCTATATCAACCAACCATAAATATCCAATCAGCGCCCTCATCAGTTCTGCGGTAAATTATATTCAGGAGCATCTGGATGAAGAACTAACCCGTGACCAGGTTGCGGAATGTACCGGTATGTCATCAACTCATTTCAGTAGGTTGTTAAAACAGATATATGGTCACTCATTTACCGATTTTGTTGTATATTTGCGGGTAGAACGTGCACGGGAATTGCTGGTCAGGACTGAGAAAAGCCTGGTGCAGATTTGTATGGAATGCGGATTTAACGACCAGAGTTATTTCACCCGCGCTTTCCAAAAACGCACAGGTCGTCCACCGGGAGAATACCGCAAATACAAACGGTCGCATTTGTAAAAAAAATATCCTTTTAAGTCAATTTGTTCTCTCAGTGAAAAAAGATGTTCTATTTTAGCAAAATAACAACTATTTAAGTACCATACTTATTATGACAGCATGGGTATACTAATAATGTTCCTGATAAATATCAGAGACAAAGGAGCCTAAGATGACGAAGTATACCAGTCTGGCAATTTCAGACCCCAATCTTTTGATATTCGGACATGCCCCCAAACCGGTAACCACTAAACGCGGGTTGGTAATTGGCGGCGGAACCGTGTATCCAGAGTTAAATTTCACTTTGCCGGCTATGGAAATAAACCAGGAAAGCCTGCCAAAGGTGAACGCGCATTTCGCGCAGATTATTGAAGAAGCTTGCCAGCGTGCTGTTGAATTGCACACGCCGGGACTGGTGGTGGAGTTTGAACTGCTGCCGCCGATGACTTTACAACCCGAATGGGGTGCTGATATAACCGCCATATTAAGCGGTACCCTGGATAAGTTTTACGCCAGCGATGGGCTAAAAAGCGCATTGCGGGTCACCCCCAACGATATTCGCGAAAACCACCGTCCGCCTGTCATGCGCAGCGGCGATTTATGGGAAAACATGGTACGCAGTTTTGAGCTAAATGCCCAGGCCGGTGCCGAAATGCTTTCCATTGAATCCACTGGTGGAAAAGAGATACACGACGACGGCATTCTGAATGCCGATATGCAGTCTGTTGCATTTGGACTGGGAATCCTGGGAGCCAGGGATATGGCCTTTCTTTGGGATATGATTGTAGGCGTCAGCAATAAGTATGGCGTGATACCTGCCGGCGATTCTGCCTGCGGTTTCGGCAATACCGCGATGGTTTTGGCGGAAAAACGTTATATACCACGGGTTTGGGCTGCGACTATTCGGGTTATGACAGTAGCACGCGCGCTTGTTGCACATGAACGCGGTGCATTAGGGCCGGGCAAGGACTGCGCGTATGAGAATCCATACCTGAAAGCCATTACCGGCTGTCCGATGTCCGGTGAAGGCTCCGAAGCCGCCTGCGCACACATGTCGCCGGTTGGCAACATTGCCCGCACCACCAGCGATATATGGAGCAACGAATCAGTGCAGAATATTAAACTGCTGGGTGGCATGGCTCCAATAGTGTCGCTGGAACAGTTAGTTTACGCAACAAGATTGCTGAACACCGCGTCATCCCACGGACCGGATGCGGCGCTTACTCTTCGCGACTGGTATGCGGAAAGTGATGTCCAATTTGACCCGCAAGCCTATGTGCTGCGTCCAGATGTTGTAATACGTTTGGCAAAAGAAATTATTGCCGAACCAACAGCATATTTGCGCACGCGCCGGGCAGCATTGGCCACTATAATAGAACTGCGCCAGGCAGCAGAACGCAACGAGTTCATTCTGTCAGCGCAGGACGAATCCTGGTTAGAATTGCTGTCAGATCAGGCAGATGAATTGCCGGAAGATGAAAATGAATTGATAAAATCAATGGTTGCATCAGTTGATAATGACAAAGTACTGTTGGACCAGTATGAAATTGATGTTAAGAATTATAAGTAACTGGTACAAAGTATAATTTCAAATAAGATTAAATAACATAAAAACTCCCATCTCTTATAAAGATGGGAGTTTTTCATTTTTCATCATATATTTTCAGAATAGGAATAGTATCGTTATCTATCTTATACCCGATACATACAATCGAAGATGTCAATCCTATTGCATTGCCGGTAAACGGAGTGATGTCTATAGAATTAAATACACATTGAACGCTATGCCATCCTTCGTCAAGATTTACAAATCCTTTTGCCCGAATTATAGAATCCGGCATTTTTTCAATAAATTCATTTAATATTTTACGGGTAGTGACATTGGGAAAATTAACTGTTATTGTAGAAAAATCATGAGAATGGTGGAAGTGATGCGCAACGTTTTTTTCATCATAAGTATTAGTATTCATCAGGATGTCCAGGCAGGCATTCTCACCTATTTCGCCGTAATTTACATGGAATATGTTTGCTGCGGGATTAACTATGTCAATTATCCGCTGGTTAACAATTTGCTGCTGGTCATTTGTTAATGATCCCCATTTATTTAAAATTATAATGTCCGCTGTGACAATTTGCTCTTTGAACAAATCAACCAGAACAGGTATTCGTTGGCATCGAAAAGAATCAACTATTCCTATGACATGCCTGATTTCAATGATGCCTTGATTTATAGATGATGATAAGTTTTTAAGAACTGCCTGCGGAGATGAAAAACCGCTGCATTCAATAAGGATAATATCACCCATTCCTCGTTCAACAACATCATGTACTGTCTGGTCAATTTCCGCCTGCTTGGAGCAGCAGATGCATCCGTCAATAATGGAAATCTGTTCTGTGCATAAATCTTCCAATAATTTGCCATCAATGTTTACGTTGCCAGCCTCATTAATAATCAATGCAGGACGCATACCTATTTTTCCGCATACAGG
>JBIJDE010000384.1:0-5049 GCA_044344305.1 Armatimonadota bacterium | reverse complement strand
GCACTTATTGCTGCTGTTTCTGCTCTTAGTATGCGTTTTCCCATATTTATAGCTTTAATTTTGTTTTTATTCATGAGTTCAGTTTCTGAGTTATCCCATCCGCCTTCAGGTCCAATAAATAATGCGATATTACTTTTTATTGTTATGGGCCAATTATCTCCTGTTCTCTCATGTAAAAAGATATAATCAAAATCTTCATTAAATTTAATTTGTTTAAATTTAATAACTGGATTAATAATCATTCGGATGCTTCTTTCGCATTGTTCACAGGCTGAATCAGCTATTTTTTGCCATCTTTCTAACTTATGACCAGCTTTATCTGGAGAAATATCTGTTACAGAACGCGCAGAAATAACTGGGGTTAGATAATTTACCCCTAATTCAGCAGCTTTTTGAATTATTAATTCAAACTTATCACCTTTTATAACTGCCTGAAATAGGGTAATATTTAAAGGTGAAACGCCGCACATCTCAATTTTTTCAGTTATATTAGCTATAACTTCATTTTTATTTATTTTTGAGATGACAGTCTGATATGTATTACCATCTGGATCGGCAATAGTTAGCATATCCCCAATATTTCGGCGCATTACCTTGATTAAATGCTGATAGGTTTGTCCAGAGATAATAAAATTATTTTCAATTGGCGCAGAAAAAGATAAAATAAATAAACTGTTCATATATCGATATTCTAAAGAATAAGGGCTATTATGTCCACAGGAGAAAAAATGCCAGAACATATAGTTGATGATTTAATACGCACCCGCCGGTCTATTTTTAAATATACTACTGAAAAAGTACCGATATCAATAATTCGTGAAATCCTTACATTGGCGCATCAAGCCCCCAATATAGGTAATCGACAAATCTGGAGATTTATTGCAATAGCTGATACGATTTTATTAGGGCAAATTTCTCGATTAGTAGAAAAGAGAATTGACTCGATGTCTGAATGGCCAGAGTTTTCTATGGCACCTCAGAAGATAACAGCAATGAAAGAATTATCTTTATCGTTTGGCAATGCTCCATTAGTTATAGCGGTTGTAAATACCGGATATTCACACCCTATGAATTCTGTATTAATGGATCATGGTATGTCTGCCTGGGAAGTTGATAAATTATATTCTTATCCTGAATATCAATCATTAGGTGCTGTTATGGCATATATGACGCTATTGGCACATTCGCGTGGATATGGATCAAATTGGATAACCGAGGCATTTATTGCAAGAAATGATATAGAATTATCGCTGGGATTAAAACCTAAAGAGGAGTTGGCTGGTCTAATAACTATCGGTAAGATAGCAGAGACACCGGAATATAAACCGAGAAGACCATTGGGAGAAATTTTAGAATGGAAATGATGAATAAATTGATTGTTTTAGCATTCCTGTTATCATCAATAGTGGTTTCAGCACAGGGTAATAACATTGCTTTGAATGAATATGATCAGAATCATGTAACCATTACTTTTGATTGTCCAGAAAAAGGTAATTTGTTTAAATATGGTTCGTCATTTAATATGACAGCAGTTTTATATAATCCCGGTGAAGAAACTGAAGCAAATGTAGTAGTACGTGTTGCGACTCCATTTGGATGTGAATATTATAGAAATGAAGCGAAACGAACATTACCAGCAAAGAATAAATACTTTGAAAGAATAACATTTGCAAATTCTGATCAGTTACCACGTGGGCCATATACTGTTGAGGTTTGGGTAGAAGGTGAAATATTAGGTTATTCTATTACTAATGCCTGTGTATGGGACGGTCCGACTGATATAATTAATGATTTTTTTGGTATTAGTTATACAGGTTCTTTAGATGCACCCCGTGTTGTTTCAGACCTTGATTTATTTAAATCAGCAGGGATTCAATGGATAAGATTTCCATTGTTCGGATGGTCACCGGGAGGGGGAACTCAACCGAAAACATCAAGTTATGATAGTTTTATAACAGAAGCTGTAACGAAAAGAAAAATGAATGTTGTTGCAGCCTTTGTGCCTGAAGCAATTTTGAATCCTTCTTTAAATCCAACTCAGGCAATGAAAGATTATCGTGAATCACTGGTAGCGGCGGCATCTCGATATAAATCGCAAGTAAAATATTGGGAACTGTTGCGAGTTAAACCCGACCCTACGTATGCCGAATTGCGTGGTATAAAATTTGGACATCTAAAACAAGGACGGGAAGCGATTAGAAATCTTGATAATAGTTTAAAAGCAATCTTTACGCTTGAATACCCATGCAAGTGGAATGCTAAAGAGTTGTTTGATAATAAGTTGCCTGCTGGAGACGATATAATTGGAATGCAATACAGCTTTGGCGGTATTCCTGAAATGGTAACAAATCCAGCTCCTCCAATAAATGATTTACAGGATATTTTAAGTGAAGCGAGAAGTAAACTTAAAAAATTTCCTAAGTGTTGGATTATGGAATATGGTTTTGACCCGGCGAAGGAAAGTAACTTACCGCCTGCAATACACCAGGCAGCACTTGTTGTACGCGCAACCATTCTTGACCGGGTAGCTGGCATTGAACGTACTTTCTGGCGTAACAATCCTGACTCATTACATGATTTACCAATTATAGCCGCTGATGGGTCTGCTAATCCATCGTTTATAGCATTGCGAAATAGTTTGAGTATGTTAAATGGCGCCACGGCATGTATGCCTCTTCCTGCTCCTAATGCCGCAAATGCACATGCTTATATCTTTCAATTTGGTGAAAAATCAAAAGATAAAGATGCTATTAAACCAAGATACAAATTAGTTTCCTGGATGGAAACATCAAAACCAATGGCGGTAGCAATTAATACTAAAGCAACGGCAATTTCTACCAGTGACATTTGGGGTAATACTATTGATTTAAAACCCACAGAAAATACTGCAGTATTTCCGATAAACGAGTTCCCCATATTTGTTGATTTAGGTGAAAACTTTGATGTTCAAAGATTACAAGTATCTTTTGTTCAATTTTCACCATCTCGTTTAACACTTAGAGAAGGAATGCATAATAAAGTTCAGGTATCTTTATTTAATGATCAGTTGCTAATTGGTGGGCCATTTGCCGTAGAATTACGGTTTTCCCGTCAACCGGGTGGTGATGAAGGTAAATCTGAATTAGCAAATTTAGTTCCATTTTCTAAAAAAGAGATAGTTAAAGAATTATCAATACCTAAAAACGCGCGAAAGGGTATGATTTACGAGATAAGAATGGATATAATGATGGGTACTCGCAGAATGGGTTATCTCACGTTACCTGTATGGTACGATCCAACGCAATTGCCAACAACCAATGAGGATAGGCATGACAAAACCAAATGAATTTAGTTTAGTATTGATTAAATTCAAGAAAAGAATAAAATTGATTTTAACAGAGAAAGCTATAACACAAAGTTTATTTTTTTGTGGAATATTTGCATGCTCTCTATTAATAATTGATCTGTTAACAGAACATTTCATAACACCGATGATATTATTGGTAATAGCAGTAATTGGTATATTAATTGGTGTAATTATCGTTTTATTCAGGAAAATAACTGAATTAGAAGTTGCAGTTGCCATCGAAAAATACATAGACTCAGATAATTCAATTTCTACAGCAGCAACATTTAATAATATTGAGAGTGATTTTTACCATCCTATTCATGAGAAGGCAATAAGTGATTTAAATAATCTACAATCAGATAAATTGTTTAGATTATCCTGGCGTAAGAATCATCTCTATGCAATAATTGTTTGGGCAATGGTATTTTTATTATATTTCATACCTGAAATCCCATGGTTTTTGACGACATCTCAACGTTCAGATCGTGAATTAGTTCATATAACAGGAATTACTTTAAAGCAGAAAGCCGCTGAAATTGAAAAAGCTCCAGAAGCTGAAAAATATCCAGATCTTAAAAAAGTCGCTAAACAAATGCGAACTCTTGGAAAGAAAATGGAACGTAGGCGAATTTCGAAAAAAGAAGCAATGAAAGAACTGAATAAGATTGAAAATAAATTGAATGAAGTCGGACAAAAAATAACAGCAGAAGAGTTTAAAAAAGATAGTGAAGCTATGAAAAGTGCCGGAAAAGTATTGAAGGAAATGTTAGAAAAAAAAATGACATCATTGCGCGAGCATGCGGGTAAGGTTAATGATGCAATAAAAAAAGGGGCAGATGAAAAGAAATTATCACCCGAAGATAAGTTAGCTAAAGAAATTGAAGAAAGAATGCAGGAAATATCTGAAATGTTGCAAAATGCTGATATGGAAGGACTGTCAGAACAATTGCAGGCAGCAGGTGATGAAATGCAACAAGGTGAAATGTCAGAATCAGAAAAAAAAGAGATGGCTGAAGCATTACGTAAATTAGAGAATGAATTGAAAAAAATGTCATCAGAAGATATTTCAAAAGCACTGAAAGAAGCTGCTAAGCAGTTGGAAAATGATAAGAAAAATGGAACAAAGGGAGCAGGTCAATCACTTAAAAACGCTGGCGGGAAAGTTAAATGGCGTATGGCAAATGGCAAAGGTAGTGGTAAAAGTATAAAACAGATGATGAAGGGTGGGGGATCAGAAGAAGGTAAGTCCAGTCTTAATGGGAATAAACAAGGTAATCAATCAGGTAAATCAGGCAAAAATGGTACTAATAGTGCTAATAACGGAAGCCCCGGTCCAAATAACAGTGGTAAGCACGGTACACTGACCGGGAAAAATAACGGATCGAAAACTGGCAACATTGATGGAAGTGGAGAATTAAAGATAGATTATTCAAATGCTTCAATGTCAGTAACTATACCGTCGAAAATAAAAGGTAAACCAGGTAAAACCACTAACAGTAAAGTTCCGTATTATGAATATTATGGAGAATATAAGCAAAGAGCAGATTCTGCTGTTGATAGTGATGAGATACCTGCTGCCAATAAAGAGATGGTTAAGTCATATTTTGAAACATTAAACCCGGCAGAGACAAGAAAATGATTGAATTATCAGATTCTCATTTCGGTTTATACATACACATCCCATTTTGTGTTAAAAAATGTAATTATTGTGATTTTGCTTC
>JBIJDE010000291.1:0-6207 GCA_044344305.1 Armatimonadota bacterium | reverse complement strand
CCTGGTGGTAGATCTATATATCGGCGCAAGTGATATTATCACAACCTTGGTATGCAGTTCCCTTCTCGTACAGATAATGTTAGGGTTCCAGCAATAAAATGCAAAATTTGCTCATGGCACATTGGAAAAAAGGATGATTAATCTGGCGAGATAGAGTACTCGGATTGATTGGATATTAAAATGTGATTCAAAATAAAAATAAAATGGCCGCAAAATTATCTTAAATTGATAGTCTGCGGCCATAAATTTTAATTATATCTTTTAAGTTGAAAAGTTCATGACACGCAGTCGTTGGGTGTACTATTATTATAATAATAGTATGGTAGTCTCTGTATAAATATATATGGAGTTTATACTATACTTATAATAATTCAAAAACTATTGAAAAAATCCTGCAAGAGTGATATAATGATTTACGAAACAAGTCTATTAAACGCTGATTACAAATAAAGGGGATCTTCCAATGCGGACAACCATCTTTTTACTGGCTTCGTGCTTGTGTCTATGCGGCACACCCGCCATCTTTGCCCAGCAACCTGCCGGAGAGGCGATTTGCCGGGATCCAGATGAGGCGGCAGCAACGATTGCCAAAGCGTTCGTAGCGGCCACCGCGCAGAAGAAGGGGAAAGTTGCGAGCATCAGCGCTAAATCCGGCGAACTGTATATCACGCTAGGCGCTAATGACGGGATGATCGAAGGGCAAACGCTTCAGATCATCGCCCAGGGCGACCCAATCATAGTTGATGCGCAGACTATCGGGTTTGAGGAATATTCCATCGGCCTGGCGGAAATTGTGCGTGTACAGAACGAGAAATTGTGCGTGGCAAAGATGGTGAAGACGGAAAAAGATGCTACAGGGAAAGAGAAGACACCGGCAAGAGAGAATATCGCCTACCTGCAAACCATCCCCACCTACATAGCCATTACCCCCTTTCGCCGTTCCGATCGCGCCATGTCGCTATTCACTCAGGAGTTTTCCGATAAAGTCGGGCAGGCGCTGCAAAAAGCCGGCAAGTTTCAGGTGTTGGACCGAACCTCGCTGGACAAGTTGTTGCGGGAGAAGAAGTTGAGTTACTCCGGCCTGTTTGATCAAACGAATACCACCGACCTATGCAGCTTTATCTCAGCGAAGGCACTCGTCTTCTGCAATATCAGCATGGATGATCTCTTTACTATGTTGGTAACCGTCGTTGATTTGGCAACTGGGCGGCAGATTACCTCAGTTCAGGTCAAATGCATCAAAACCGATCAACTGCAGGCAAAATTTAACGGGATATTTCCCGATATCGCACAAGCGGCTGCATCGACGGTGAGTGATGCCACTAACCCGCCAAGTGGAACAAAGAAATTAGATTTTACTGATGGTTCTGTCCCAGTTGTTGGTTGTGGAGAGAATTGTTCAGGCTACGGAGTGGACTTTAGAAAAGGCCCGTTAACGATGACAGGCTTAATAGCTGACTATTATATTTCGCATGCTCATTACGGTGCAGGATCTACTACATTTGATATTAGAGGTTACGATATGTTAGATTGTTATATTGGTGTTCCAGATAAAGAGCGTGATTCAAAAGGGACAGTTAATATTGATGTCAATGGAAAGCAACAGGTGGGGAAAGATTATATTTGGGGAAAAGACATAGAACATGTTGTTATAGATCTCACTGGTAAATCCACTGTTCGTATAGAGGTGAGAGGATCAGCAGTGGTCGCAAATGCGAAATTATTCAAAAAACAATAATGAGGAGCCAAGATAAAGGCATTCTATAATACATATAATACATATAATATATTGGTCGAGTATAGAATTCCATAACATTGATGCACCGATGGCTTTGATTACCGGAAGAACGTACCGGATGCGTCGCCTTTCGGATGACTTGGCACTGATATGCGCTTCCCCTCACAGAGCCGTACGTGCGAATTTCCTACATTACGGTTCACCAATGTATTACAGCACGGATATATAAACATGGATTGGATGACTTTTTTATACAGGGACAAGACTTTTTTGTATTTATACATGGACAGGTTATGTATAAAACTCTTTCTATGCATTGTTAAGCATCTTTCATTCATTTTATATATGTTCACTTAATCTTTTCAATCCTATTTCGAAACATTTTATAGTGTCTTTTTACGCGTTCTATGTATGCTTTGTCAGGAAGTAGTTTTTGTTTAAACAGGTCTAATAGAATCGGTGCAAATGGTGATTGCGGGCTTGCTGTATTAAGTGTTGGTCCTATTGTTTCGGCAAGCAAATTCGGGTCGTTATCATTCAACCAATTAGTATAAAATTCCGGAGTTTCCCACCCATATGCAATTACCGCAAGGATTCTGTTATTTTGGTTAGAAGCTACTGAGAACATCACACGTCTGCAATCACAACCTGGTTCATCACAAAACATTTCGCAGAATGAATACTTGTCAGTCGGTAATATACTGATAATATTAGGAGGGATTATTACCGTACGTGTTTCTTTCTCTGCTATTGCTGGGAATAACCTATAAAAAAGTTTGTATGGCATAATAAACCTTCTTAAAAAATAGTAATTCATTCACCAAAACAAAAAAGCCTCCATTAAATGGAGACCTTTTAAAAATTGGTAGCGGGGGAGGGATTTGAACCCCCGACCTTCGGGTTATGAGCCCGACGAGCTTCCAGGCTGCTCCACCCCGCACTGACAAATGAATTATGACGAGTTATTGGATTGTTGTCAAGGGTGATAGCGGTTTATCTTGAAAAATGATGAAATTTTTATGTTTTAACCACGAAATATACGAAAGGCACGAAAAGTGGAATCTTTCGAAATAAATGCTTTCTATGATTTGTTATATTTTTTGTGTTCAGGAAATACCGGGCAACCACAAGGGATTGCCATTACAATATATGTGAAAAACGATAGTCCTATTATTATTTAGTTTACGGTACTTTTGTTATCCATCAAAGCGGCGCTATTTGGCGAGTACCAGTTGAATTGGTTTTTGCCGTTTTCTTTCGCGTGATACATTGCCTCGTCGGCATGGCGGATAAGTTCATCGGGAGTGGTGAAGTTGTTTGTTGTTACGGTGATTCCTATGCTTACTGATGTCTGTATGGTATGTTCTTCGATTATTGCTGGTTTTGCTATTTCGATTAAAATACGTTCCGCGCAGTTTTCTGCATAGTGTTCCTCGGTTATATCGGTAAGCATAATGACGAATTCGTCGCCGCCGATACGGGCAACCATGTCTGTCTCGCGCATGCATTTGTGAAGTTTATTGGCGGTGTCGTGGAGTACAATATCGCCAACCTTGTGTCCCAGGGTATCATTTATATTTTTGAACCCATCAAGATCAATGAATAAGATGGCTATCTTTTTATTGGTACGCTGAATACGCGCTAATTCTGTATTCAGTCGGTCGTAAAACAGCATGCGATTGGGCAGGTTTGTAATTATATCGTAGAATGCCAATCGGTGCAGTCTTTCTTCCATCTCTTTTTTCGTGGTAATATCCCGCAGAGTCAGCACCCATCCCCGCAAAGTTTTATTATGCAACATCGGTGATATATGAACATCGTACCATGAGTCGCCAATGATGATGCTGTTGTTAATATTTTCAATATCTATTTCGGTGAAATCTGGTAGTTGCGGTATTAGTTTATTGATATTGCTGCCATATAGTTCTTTAGAATTAACCTGTAATATTGTTCTTCCGGCAGGATTAATCTCCATAACATGTTTATGTTCGTTAAGCACTATCAGACCATCCATAATATGGTCAAATATGGTGTGTACCGCTACCGGGGCAAGGTCAACAAGCCGGTATTTGGTGAGCGCGTAACTAAGAAGGATTCCCATTATTGAAAATGATACCGGGGTAAGGTCGAAATATTTCAGCATTCCGATGCGGAAAATATAAATTACATTAAAAATAAGTGGGATAAGAGCAGTAAACGCCAATAATCGCAACTGTTTTCGTGTAATAGATTTACTGAATGTGGCAGAGAAGAAACAGATAAATATTGAGGCTGCCATCATCAACCAGCTATAAATTAAAAACAGATAAAATGCCGGACCATATTTATCGACTACCAGTATATGCAATCCTCTCGTGAAACTGAGGTGCATTTTGGCATGTATCAACAGATGATGTTCATTTGTCCATACTAACAGCAGTGTTAATGCCGGAATTATAAATAGCATCCATTTGCGGTTTTGGAATAGTGGTATGCGCAGTCCGAGATATTTCATGATGAAAACGAACCAGAGGGTACACATCATGGAACTGCCAAGATATTCCATTTTTGTCCAGAAATATTTGTCATTCAAAGTATGGGTAGATAACTCGAAATATGCTGAAGAGCTCCAGATGATATTCATCAGAAGCATAATTATTAATTCAGCCCCACCCGCACTTTGTCGATTTTTCCAAACGATAAAGATACTGAATAAAGCTACAAAAACTGATATTATGAGTGATAATGTGATGAGTTCGTACATTATTGAAATAGATTATACAATAATTAGCACGATTGTTCCATAATGAAAATACTGAGTTTTTCTCGTATTTTTATAAATATTCGTATAATTATAGAAATTACGCTGGCTGACCGGGTAAAGGCAACACATCCTGGTTCTGCTAATCATAATAAATAGGCTAAATTTCAGGATGTGAACCCAGTCCCCTTGTTCAGCCGAACTTTTTTCATAATTAGCGAAATTTGTATCTTAAATCCAAAGAACATTGAAATAAAACAAGTTGTTTGTAAATTAATGTAATTTTATCTCTGCGTAACTCTGCGTTAAACTCTGTGTAACTCTGCGGTTAAGTTAGGGATAATATGTTGATGATAGTTTTTATTTTACCGTAGAGAACGCAAAGGACAACGCAAAGTAACACAGAGGATATCCATGTGGCTTAAACTATTAAAATAAAATTGGGTTGTGGGTGATAACCACTTTAGATTTCTACAAATTTATAAGATAGTAATACTTATCTTTTCAATCATATAAATCGATATAAATAAAAAAATCCGCAAATGCTGAATTGTTTTAATATTTTGCAAATCTCTATTGCGTAATTAATGATAAGTAAGTATAATTTGTCGCAACGCAACTTACTATTTTGGTAAGTAATTAATCTGGGGGATGACATGAAGAAGATTTTATTTCTTTTAGCAGTTCTATGTATCTGCGCTTTAGCTGCTGTTGCAGGTAAAGAACCGTATGTTATTGGTGCGGTATTTGATATTACTGGTCCGGCCGCTCCATTAGGAACACCTGAGCGTGATACCGCAGTGATGTTAGTCAAAAAGATTAACGCCAATGGCGGAATTAACGGTCACCCTATCAAGTTAGTCGTTTTAGACAATCAGAGCGAAGAAGCACAGAGTGTAAGCGCGGTAAAAAAACTGATTGAGTCAGAAAAAGTTATCGCCATTATCGGACCGAGTCAGACCGGTACAACATTGGCAGTATCACAGACTATCGAAGCTGCAAAGATTCCTTTAATCAGTTGCGCCGCCGGTGTTAAAATTGTTGACCCGGTAAAACCTTTCATATTTAAAACTGCACAAAGCGACGTATCTGCTGTTGCTAAAGTTTTAACATATTGCAAATCAAAGAAAATTAAGAATATTGCTATCATCACCGTTGGCAACGCATTTGGCGACAGCGGCAAGGCACAGTTAATCAAGCAGTGCCCTGGTGCTGGTATTAGCATTCTTGGCCAGGAAACATTTGGCGATAAAGATACTGATATGTCCAGCCAGTTGATGAAAATTCGCGCGAAAAACCCACAAGCTGTAATATGCTGGGGTACTAATCCTGGTCCGGCAATGGTCGCAAAGAACATGAAACAACTCGGTATGAAAATGCCGTTAATCCTCAGTCATGGCGTAGCAAACCGAAAGTTTATTGAACTTGCCGGCGATGCTGCCGAAGGCGTAATTTTCCCATCTGGTAAGTTATTAGTATACGATGACTTGCCGAAAAGCGACCCACAGAAGAAAGTATTAACCGCCTATGCAAACGAATACAAAGCCGCTTACAATAAGACTGCTGATACCTTTGGCGGACATGCTTATGACGCGATTACTGTATTAGTAGATGCTATTGAAGAAGTCGGTCCAAACCCGTTGAAGATACGAGCACAGATTGAAAAGACTCGTCGTATAGTCGGTATTTCCGGCGTGTTCTATTTCAGCGCAAAAGACCATAACGGTTT
>JBIJDE010000290.1:0-6221 GCA_044344305.1 Armatimonadota bacterium | reverse complement strand
AATTTCCTCTCCCCAAACATTAAAAATTATGCTATTCTCTTTTTGTTATGTTGCCATTTCGAGATTATAATCCGAGTAAAAATTTTCCCCTGATAACAATCACCCTTATAGCGGTGAATATTGTCATTTTTATACAGATGCTGAATATGCCACTTGATGGTCAAGAACTTGTAAGTCGTTTCGGTTTCATTCCAGCCTATCTCACCAAAGGTGTTGCTCCAGAAACCTATTTTCATCCAATTTGGAGTACGATGCTCACATCGCAATTTCTCCATGGTGGAATAATGCACATTCTTGGAAATATGCTTTTCTTATGGATTTTTGGCAATAATATCGAAGATCTTATGGGTCCGATACCATTTCTTATATTTTATTTACTTTGTGGAGTTATTGCTGCTGGAACACATTATTATATTGATCCAGCATCGACCATTCCCACCATTGGTGCAAGTGGTGCGATATCAGGCGTATTGGGAGCATATATAATACGTTTTCCACGAGCACAAATAGATACATGTATTTTCTTTTTTATCATTACTATAATAAGACTGCCAGCTATTATAGTATTAGGGATTTGGTTTTTAATTCAATTAGCCAGCGGTATGGGTACATTGGGTGAAGAAGAAAAAGGTGGAGTTGCATTCTGGGCTCATATCGGTGGATTTGTCGCAGGAATGATTTTAGTAAATTTCTTTGCAAAAAAAGAACAGAACCAGTATAATTACCGTAAATAAACAAAGGAAACCAGGGTTAAATGTACGATGCAAACCATGCAGCACAAGCCGGAGGAAAAGATTTTTTAACTGGCTTACCCACAACACATGGCTGGGTAAGTTCACTTAACAACGGATTAATTCCTGTAACTGGTGCTGTAATAGCTTTAAATATAAGCGGTATTAATAATATCAACAAACAATATGGTCGTGAAGATGCTGATAAAGCTTTGCGTGAAACATCATTTCGCATACAAAGTTCTTTACCTCGCGATGCGATATTATTGCGAGGTAATGGGACAACATTTTTCGCTTGGATTCCCGGTATAACAACAATGCTTGCCCAAGCAATGGTTACACATCTTAAACAAACTATCAGTAATACACCTCTAAAATTATCATCTGGATTAGTAACAATTCTATGTACCGGAATTAATGTATCAGCAGAATTAAATGCTAAAGCTCAAGATATATTTACATTGGCAGAACGAGAATTATCTTCACTACCAGAATATGAAATAGGTGGACAGCAAAAATCTAATGCTTCCACTTCACGAATTGAATTAGAAAATCGTCTTGTATCTATGCTATTATATGGACAGGACTGGATGATAGAACAAGCCCTTTCACGATTAAAACTGCCTGTAATGACTCCTCAAACTGTGTTAGTCGTTGGGGCAGCGCAAACCGGCAAAGCACGCATGTTATCAAGTCTTAAAAAGTTACTTGCTGGACAAAATCTTCCATTAGCAGAAGTTGAGTGTAAACAAGATGAACAGGCAATACCTTACTCGTTACTGACATCATTAATTACTCAATTTTTATCTTTTTTTCCTGCAGAACAAATCCGCACACAGACATTGCAAATCATTCAAATATACCCATGGTTATGCGGTATATTTTCAATATTACACGACCCAAACTTGCAAGAGTGCCCTTCTCCACCCGAAGACCTGCAAAACTTGCAAAATGGCTTGGAAACTGTGTTGGCAGGACTTGTAAAAACTTTACCCCACGCAGCGATAATTCACAATTTACATATTGCTGATTCACATTCATTAAATACATTAATTCAATTGCAACGTACTTCTGGACATGGATTACGAATAATTGCTTCTATAGATGCTGATGGTCGAGATTTACCAGCGAAATTACAACCATTATCACGCGGCGGTGAAGCGTTACTGATGCTACAGCCATTAACAGAAAGACAAGTTTTAGCATACCTGGAAGAAGCATTGCCAGATATCGCTATCAAAGAAGCAGCTAAAATACTTTATAACGAATCCGAAGGTATGCCGTTAAATATTGAATCAACCTTACGACTTTGGACTGATACCGGGATGATTTGTTATATTTCTGACCGGTGGGAATTTCATCCCGAGAAACAACAGAAAAGCGCTACTGCGGCTTTACATCCAGTAGAAGCCGAAAGATTAGGGAAAGCGGCATTAGCCGGTGCTGTTAGAATATCTTTTCTTGCAACATTATGGAAAACAGATCTTGAAGATGCTAAAGCAACAGTTAACCGTGGACGAAACGCCGGGATATTGAAACCAGTTGACCCTAAAAACCCTGAAATTGTTGATTTTATTGATGGTGACCATGCCGCTGCTGTTGCTAAAACATTGAGTCGTGAGTTACGAATAGCCACCCACGCTGAAATTGCTTTATTAATTGAGAAAAACAGCACTGATAATCGTGCAGAAATTAGTCCAACTCTGGCATACCATTTTGAACAAGCCGGGTTATCAGAAAAAGCTGAAGCTTATACCAAGATGGTTCAATACGCATTGCCGCAATACCTGCCTGATATTGTATCTCAAGAAGCATTACAGATTGGCGGTGCAGAAACATGGAATATACCTGCCGCAGACCCGATATCTGAAGATGACTTGCCGCGAATAACAGAAGCTGTATCAATGGTTCGACTTGCAGGAGTACAATTTAAACTATATCCTCCCAGCAGCGAAATAACCAGATTGGCAGTAAGAGATGCTATAACAGCATTAGATAAATTACTCGCGAATCGCCCCAGTTTGGTATTGACATTTGATGGGAGAACTTTGGGTATTGACGGTCAAATATTAATGCGTCGTGAATTACAAGCTGCAGCTCGTGATATTCAAAATTGGATGAGTGATGGTAATATACGCGCTATCGGCATAGCTCGTGGCGTACGTGATTATGAATTATCACGATTTCTTCACGTAATTGCAAATATTGATAGAACAGAAAGCGCAACAGCATTTCTTACAAAGATATCATCTCTAAATCTGGTGAATATAAAAGTATTAACACGTAGTGTACAGGCAGACTTATTAGTTCCTGGATTAGCACCAGGATTAATTAACGCATTAAGTAATATCCCTAACTTTAATGCTCAAGGTGGTAGTTTAGAAGATGCATTTAATCAATCTTCATCATCCAATAATAAGAATAAAAACAATTCGCGTGATTCTATTCCAAGAGCGGGTAAAACATGGGCAAATCGTAATCTTGATGTTATGCCGAATGATGCAGATATAATTATTAAAGATATTGATCCAAATTCAGTTCCAACACTATCTCGACCAGAAAATATTTCTCCAGAATTATGGCCGCGTTTACCAGAAATGATAGCGGTAGCATCTGCACATGTTCGAAGAATTGTAATGAATAACCTCGCTAAATGGCTGGATGAATTAGGAGTAGTATCAACAAAAAATCTTCCAGAAGGTTTAGATAATCTGGTTATAGATCGTTTACAAAAAGAGCGTGATAGTCATGTTTTGTCAGAAGTACTTGCATGTGTTGAACAACGTTTAGTAAGTATGCTAACATTCCATGACTGGACTGGCATATACCAATTTATAGAACCAATGGCACACCGGGTTAATATTGAAACATTGCCAGATGTAATGCGACAACTATCTGTTGTGCTTGACCGTATAAGTGAAACAGTTACAAGACAAGGATTGATCGAGGAAACACCGACTCAAAATGAAGATAAAGAAATAATCAGAAATATCGTATCATTACTTGGTATGCGTGTTATGAAGATGCTTGTTGAAACGCTAAAAACGTCTCCAACCATGCAAGAGAGAGCCCGTGTTTTACAATTACTCCGTGAATATGGTGATAACCATTTGCCTATGTTATTGCAAGAACTCCGCGACCCTAACCCGTGGTATGTATATCGCAATATTTTGCAGGTCCTGACCGAAGTCGGTACAGAAGATATGTTAGGATTAATTAGTGATAAAATAAGAAATAATGATCCGCGAGTAAGAAGTGAGGCAATCACTACTGCAGTAAAGATTGCAAAAGAAAATGCTGTGCCATATTTGATACAGGGATTAGAGGATGATGATTTATCCGTTCGAACCCGCGCCGCTTCTTTAGCAGCTTCGGCTCCCCACCCTCGTATACAAGAAGTTCTGCTGAAGATTCTTCAGGGTAAAGGTAAACGAGATGAGCCAAACGGAGTATTAATGCCGGCGGTAATGGCTTTAGGAGCATTTGATAATTCTGTTGCTATAGATGCCTTGATACAGATTGTAAAAAACAGTGTATTTTCTCCTTATGGCAGAAAATCTGATGAGGTTCGCGCATCAGCAATCAGTGCGTTAGCACTACATATAGACATTCCAGAAGTTTTGACCATCGTCAAACAATCTATTAATGACAGACACCCGCTAATTAGAGCAAACGCACTACGTGCATTGAAAGAACAGACAAATCAATAAACCTTAGATTTGCAAGATTTTCTCTTAAGGTCAGTTCGACAAGCTCAGTAACCGGTCGCTGAGCCTTGTCGAAGCGACCATTTAAAGCATATTTCACTTTTAAAGCGAAAGTCATGTGTATATCAATATCGTATTTTAGACAAGTTAATTTAATAAAAACTCAACAAGTTTTGATAAATCGTAGTAATCTCTTCACAAAAATCTATTGTTAATCAATGATATAAGGTGTATAATATTTGCGAAAGGGAGCACATATACGGGTGCGCCCGCGTTTTATTGTGTCTGTAATATTAGCAAACATCTTAAACCGCAAATAATTCACCCGCGTCGCGCAATTAACAATATCATGCGCAAGGACTTCCTAAAAGCGGTTAGAATCCGTAAATTTTCGACAGTAAGGGGACAAGAAAATGTCAAATCTCGACGGTAAAATGCAGCAAGATGATGCTGCAAGATCATCTCTTCCTTCAATGGACGAGTTGATGGAAGAGCAGATGGGTTTCACAAACTTTAAAAACGGCGATATTATCGTCGGTACAGTGGAATCACTCGATGAACAAGGTGCGCTTTTAAACGTTGGCGCAAAATCAGAAGTTTTGGTTCCGATTGATGAAATCGGTTCAAAAGAAGCTAAAACATTAAGTGTAGGCGATCAGATTTCTGTGTATGTTATCAGCAACGGTGCTAAAGATGGCAACATCAAATTAAGCAAAAAGAAAGCTGATTACGAAAAAGCATGGAATGATATCGTTCGTGCCCATGAAGAAGATGAAACATTGACAGCCATGGTTGTTGACCGAGTCAAGGGTGGTCTCGTTGTTGATTTAGGTATGCGTGGATTCTTGCCAGCAAGCCATGTATCAACAAAGAATGTCAATGCATTAGATAAATTTTTAGGTCAATCCATTCGATTGAAAGTAATTGAAGTAGATCGTCATCGCAAGCGTGTAGTAGTAAGCCAGAAGAAAGCTGTTGAAGATGAGAAAAAGATTCGACGCGACCAGACTATTACCACTTTGGAAGAAGGTCAAATCCGTCGCGGTGTTGTACGTCGCGTAACAGATTATGGCGCATTTATTGACCTCGGTGGCATTGACGGCTTATTACATGTAACTGAAATGAGTTGGGGACGGGTAAATCATCCGTCAGATGTTGTTAAACCAGGACAAAAAATTGACGTTATCGTTTTAAAATATGATACTGAAAATGAGAAAATCTCACTTGGTCTGAAACAGATTCTTCCTGACCCATGGCAGCATGTAGACGAATTCTACAGCGTAGGCGAAGAAGTTGAAGGTCTGGTAACCCGTATCGTACAATTCGGTGCATTTGTTGCATTAAACCACGGTATCGAAGGTATCATTCCTAAGCACGAATTAGCTGATTACAACATCGGTAAAGCTGAAGAGATTGTTAACATAAACCAGAAAGTTCATGTTAAGATTATCAACATTCGTCCAGGTGAACGTCGTATGACCTTAAGCCTGCGACAGGTAATTCGCACACCTGAAGAAGAAGCCGCAGCGGCAGCCGCAGCAGCAGCAAGTTTCTCACCGCAACAGAGCAATCGCAACAGTGGTGTTACCATTGGCGATATGTTAGGCGGTTCATTCGGCAATGCTGAAGAAGTTGCTGAAGAAACTGAAGTTGTAGAAGTTATAGAAGCCATTGAAGTTGAAGCAACACCAGAAATAGTTGAGTTTGTAGAAGTTGAAGTGGTACCTGAAGTTGTTGAAGTTGTTGAAGTTGCAACAGAAGAAAAAACCGAAACAGAAGGTTA
>JBIJDE010000289.1:0-6231 GCA_044344305.1 Armatimonadota bacterium | reverse complement strand
GGTTATGCCCCACTGCCGGCGGCAATATTATCAATGGAAAACCGATACCATATATCCACGAAGATGAATTAGATTCTGAAGAAAAACAGGCTCTTGCAGCAGAATATAGACAAAAAGTATGTGTAAATGACGCCATAATGTCCGAAGACCCTATACCATTCACCGGTTTTGCATCGGCAAACGCCATGGGTGATGACGGCACCGGCATACGCCACATGGGACATTGCATGATAGTGGATAACTACCGAGTTTTGCGCGCGCAAATACCCGGTTCACTAATAATAGAACATCAGGAAGATATGATGGTTCACGCGACATTGACGTTTAAATAAAATTTAGTGCAAAAAATAACAATATATCTTGTTTCAAGATTCAATTTAACCACGAAAATCACGAAAAACACAAAAGATAATAAAATATAGATTTTATTCAGAAATATTTAATAAACACTTTATTTCGTGCTTTTCGTGTATTTCGTGGTTAGAATATATACAATGTAACTTTCAATAAAGGAACTGCCATGTTATATCGTCCACCAGCAGAAAAAAACGCATTATGGGATACCTGGTTGCTTGAAAAAGATGGGATATTCTATCTATTTTCACTTACCCGTGATAATCCAAAAACAGCATTGTGGGACAGTTTTCGGTTAGCTGTTTCAACCGACTGCGTACATTGGCAGGATAAAGGCGTAATATTGCGCAAGGCTGATAGCGTCGATTGGATGGGAACCGGCCATACATGGAAAGTTGGCGATAAATATATATTGAACTACTCGGAATGTACCGGCAACCTGCAAACGATAAAATTCGCTACTTCATCTGATCTGTTGCAATGGGATGAACTCGGTGATAACTATATCAGCCTACCTGATTCGAGATGGTACCAGGTTGGATTAGAAAACAGCCCGACTGCTACCCCGCGATGGGATTGCATTTATGTGATTCCCGCCGAAAACAGGGATGGATATGTAGGATTTTTAACCGCTAATGCCAATTTCGGACATCCTTCCCGACGCGGAGTAGCTGGTTGTGTATATTCGAAGGATAGCCTGCATTTTGAAGCACTGCCACCAGCAGTAAATCCCGGATTAAGCGCGGAAATAGAAGTTGGAGGAGTGGCAAAAATCGGCAGCAACTGGTATATGGCGGTCAGCCTGCCCCATAATCTATTGGGTGAACGCAATGCCTGGCCCGACGCGGCAAACTCGGGTACTCAATACCTGGTATCAAAAAACCAGACCGGGCCGTATATTTTACCGACAGGAAATAATCGACTGCTATCCGCACCAAAAGGATGGTCATATTTCGGACGCTTTTTCAGCCATGCTGGCAAAGTCTTTCTCAATCACCATGTCATCCCGGCATTTGCCGAAGACGGCATAAGTTTTGCCCCATTGAAGGAAGTGCGTGAAATTGAAGACGGCTCAATTGCATTATTTTACTGGTCCGGCAATAATGCATTAAAAGGCGACGTTTTACCCATTAAATTAAATAACTTCATCCCGATATTATGTGGTAGTGTCGATCCGTGTCATTGGACAGTAAATGATAATTTTATGACAGCATCTGCTGATGGGTGCGCTGGAATTACTACTATTAATCTAAATGAACAAAACAGACATGGTATCATCATCGATATAAATATTAAATTTAACAGTAAAACAGGTTCAGCAGGGATATTACTCGCGCCAGGAAATAATAATGGTCACGTCCTATTGATTCACCAAAATGGCACCGCAGAAGTCGGCACAATACATAAAAACAGATACGGTTGGAATATAGAATCGCTGCATACCCTACCCGATTTCATATCACCAACAGAAAATTATCATCTAAAATGCCTGACCCTCAACAGCTTCGCAGAATTTTACATAAACGACCGACTTATAGACGTAATATCACTCCCATTTATACCCACCGAAATCGGAATGATAGCAGAAGACTGCGAAGTTGTGTTTAGTGAGATGGTGGTTGTTGAGATGGGGTAGTAAGATAAAACTTTATTGTAGTTTTTTTATCATTTTACAAATGGTAATAGATAATGGTTCTAACTCATTTTTACAGATCCAAAAAACCTGATCTGCATCAACATCAAAATATTGATGAGCAATAACATTTCTAAACCCTTTTACACCTTTCCAGTCGATATCAGGATATTGAGACAATAAAGTCCCATCAGTAATTTTATCTACATTCTTTATTGCTTCACCAATGGCTATAAAAAGCATACAAATACTATCAAGAGTTTCCATTCCTGAAGGAGAATTAATAAACTCATCTGCGTTATTAAATCGTCCAGAGCGGATGGAAATTTTTTGTAATGCATCATCAATTTGTATGAGTATCGATAAAACCAACTCATTATCAAACATAATAAGCCTCTTTATCAATACGTTCCCGTAAAAAACTATTCATTCTTTCTCGCACACGAACGATATCTACTTGTTTATGTGATAGTTCTTCAATTATTTCTTTCACATGAATCATAGCAAAGGGATTAGGAGTTGCCATTTTTATACAAATATCAATATCGCTATCTTCACGGGCTTCATCGCGAGCAACAGACCCGAACACTCCTATATCAAGAATGCCGTATTGTTCCGCGTATTTATTTTTAACTTCTCGCAATATTGCTAATACTTCATCTCTTGCCATAATTTAATCCTCATTACGGATTGACTATATCACTACCTTATACCAACGTCAAGGTAATGATAAAAAATACGGATTTCGCCGGGCTGCGCCCCTGTTCCAAACGGTGACGGTGTCTTTTACAAGTACCAAAATTTCACTCTTCTCTCTTCTTTCTTCTCTCTTCACCCTACCATCCAGCAGCGCGATATACTTGGTGGATTATATTCAGGTTAATTAATTCGCGTTCCAATGGCATTGGTACCGGGCCAGCACCGCAAAGATAATCTATGTAGGCGGTTCCCAGGGTTTCCATATCACCGGAATGGCCTTCCATATCAACAGTGAACTTCTCTGACTGCGCTTTGCCTTTGCCATCGTCATCAACATAGAAGAACTCGACTGTCGGATCATCCCACGAGCAGAAAGCGAACTTCAAGCCGCCTTTAGTGCCATAGATAGCCGTCTGATTAGGTGATTCCATATTTGCGTTGCTGGCACGTTCCCAATAATATTTCAATCCGCCTTCAAATGTCATCATGGCACAGCCATGTTCTTCAACTGTGAACACTTTCGTGCCCGGGTCAACTTTATCCAAACCGTTTATGCAAAAACCGTCAGCCTTTATAAAGCGCGGTTCATTCAATAGGCCCAGATGGAATGACAGGTCGTATACTCCCCAGTCGAACATTGGACCGCCACCGGCAATATTGCGGTTAAGGAACCATTTTGCCGTTGGATTATATTCTACTCCACCACGCGACTGACGGGTTACGGAACGGTGATGAATATAATAAATGTCACCTAACTTGCCATCATCAATAAACTTTTTAATAAATGCATACTTGGGTTGCAATCGCGCATGGCGTGCGGTGCAACCAGATATTTTAAGTTCAGGATGTTGGGCAGCGGCTTTCACCAATCGGCGTGTTTCTGACATTGATGTAGTCAATGGTTTTTCCATCAACAGGTGTTTGCCAGCGCCGATGACGTCCAATCCTATCTTTAAGTGCGTCGATGGTGGGGTACAGATTACAATTACATCAACTTCGTCATCATTCAATATATCTTGATAATCAGCGGTTGTTTTCGGCACATTAAATTTCTCCGCAGATTTCGCCAATGCTTCAGGGTTGAGGTCGGTAATCCATCGCAACTCTGTCCGTTCATCAGTGGTAAAGTTTTTCATATGTTCCTGGGATACCATTCCACTTCCAATAATACCCGCTTGAATCAAACCATTTTTCATATTATGCCGCCTTTTCAATTTAGTAATGTAACGGCTATTATTTTATATTAAATTTAAGGAGATATCAACAATGTATTCATCTATTTAAATTTTTACATCGATTAACAGAATTAAAAAGATAAATTAATATCATTTTTATCCTGTTAATCGATGTAAAATAATTCATACATCAATAACTAAATATCGTCATTCAAACTTAAAATAATTCTCTCATCCTATCGCAATAATACCTGACATTATCAAATTCTGCATCAGGTGCAATCCGGTGATCTGGACATGGGATAAACCCGCCTAATTCTATTAACGGTCGAAGTCGTTCTATCTCCGCGTCAATCGCGGCACGGTCATGGGCAAATACCACTTTATTCATACCGCCAACCCCGCGCAATTCTTTGCCATATTTTGCACGCCAGGGGGCAATATTCGCGTCCCAGGTACCAACTTCAATCGGGAACATGGTATTAACGCCATTTTCAAACCAGGTGGGAATCAACGCGTCTATCATCCCATCGCAATCAAGACTGACAATATTTATATCATAACTCTTCAACAAATCTGTTATGCGTTTGTAATGTGGACCTACTTTTTCCATAAAGAAACTGGGGGTTACCAACGGACCATTTTTATAACAGATATCTTCCCAGAAATGCCCGAAGTCGAACTTCGCGCCGGTTTCCAACGTTGTTTTAACTGCCTGATAACATAGTTCGGCATTTACATTAATTACTTCTTCCAGCAATTCCTCATCGTCAGCGACCAGATAACAAAGATTTTCTATACCTATATAGTTGCGAATTGTTCCATACAAACTACCGCAATGAATACCATACATGTAATCGCGGTCATCTTTCTTTAAAAACTCCATTCCGCCTTCATCAAACGACATGGTGGTATCATTTACCCGCATCTGGCTTTTCATCACCCGGTCAGTATCAAACTGAAGTTTTGGTAAAAATAAATCTTCCCATTCCATGCGTCCCTTGAAAAGGTGGTCAATTTCCGCAGGTATAGAACCAGCACCAGGACTGTGCAATTCTACCACGCCATAAAAATTCATTACATGTTGAGTACCATCCGCAAATTCTTTGACTACCCTGGTTTCAAATGTAGGAATTAATCCGGTATTCGGGTGGAAAGCTGAATAGTAATTGCTGTCAAAACCAAGCTTCGCGCTTAAAACTGCATCGACCGGGTTGCCGTCACCCCAACCTTGCGATTCCTCAACAGTAAGATGACCTTCATTCACCCATTTCTGCAATGTCTCACCCCAAAAGCCGAAATGTAATATCGGCAAACGGTCGTAAGGCTGATAATTCAGTGCTGCCATTATGCGTTGGCGATTATTCATGTTTCCATCCCTTTAAAATGCTAATATGCATTTACTTTTTATCATTAACATCGATTGGCAGGATAAAACTTCTATATAAAATTTCTATATCCTGCATGTATTGTCTACTATTACTAAATAAACAAATTCTGTGGCTTTAAATATTTCTTCTTCTATTATCAAATTATTTAAATATTTCCCTCATCTGCACCCCAGTCTTCTTTGCCAGTTCCAAATCAGGCAGCACCAGATCAGGAATACGGCAGAAAGGTATCATCTCAGCAGTTATTGGTCCGGCATAATTGATTGCTTGTAACGAATCCAGAAAGGCTGTCCAATTCAGGTCGCCGGTTAGCAAGTCATCGCCAAACCCGTGGAGTAACCCACCACAATCGTTGCGGGAGAAGTTTTTTACGTGAACGGCTTTAATTCTATCACCCAATATTTCTACCCAATGTTCTGGATAGCCATTTATCAATACATTCCCGGCATCAAAATATACCCCCAGACGCGGTGAGTTTAACTGGTCGACGAAGGTGCGCATGGAAATCGGGTCGGTCAGGAACCAATTCCAGACATTTTCGATAGCGATGTTTATCCCCAGGTCTTCTGCCAATGGCAGGCATTCTTGCAGCGATGCGGTTGATAATTCCCACGCTTTGGCATACGACACTACTGGCTGTGATTCATCCCACGGCACCGCGACGTATCCAGGTACTACCAGTATCGTTTCTATCCCCAATTCGTAAGCTACCCACAAATAATCTTTGGTGAACTCAATTGCCTGCTGTCTTACCTCATCGCGCGGGTCGGACAATGATTGTCCCCAATATTTACCTGTTGCCATTGTCCGCAGTTTAGTATTAGATTGTCCGGCAGAATTTCGTATATCTTCACACTTTTCTTTACTTATACCAGGCACTATCTCACCATCGCCAAACGACAGTTCAATACTGTCAAATCCGAACTCGCGCGCTTTATTTATTGCCTCGGCTACCGGTGTCTCGTCGGCAAAACCGCCA
>JBIJDE010000031.1:0-20307 GCA_044344305.1 Armatimonadota bacterium | reverse complement strand
GCAGTAGTAGGGGACTGAGTCGAATCCCGCGATGACATCAGACAAACAATTACTGAATAACCGGGATTCGTTGTATGTCCCCGGGAAGCAATGCTGAAAGACGCAAAATGTTGCGTATCTACCATTAATTCCTCAAAAACTCCACCAATTCATCAATCCCTTCGCCAGTGGTGCATGATACTATGAATAGCGGGGCATTTTGGGTGTTGATGGCGTAAAGTCCCTTTTTGAAGTTTTCCAGTTTAAAGTCTATGTATGGCATCAGATCGCATTTGTTCAGCACTACCACATCTGCCTTGGCGAACATGGACAGGTATTTGAATGGTTTGTCATCGCCTTCGGGGACGGATGATATAACTACTCGCAGGCTCTCGCCGAGGTCGAATGAGGATGGGCAGATTAGGTTGCCGACGTTCTCGATGAATATCATTCCGCTGGGGACGCCTAACTCGTTGTATGCCTCGCGAATGACGTTGGCGTCCAGGTGACAGCCGCCGCCGGTGTTTATCTGTACGGCAGGGAAGCCCAGCTTTTCCACTTTTTCAGCATCGATGGATGACGCGATATCGCCTTCGATAACTCCCATAGGAATTTCATCGCGTAGTTTATTCAATATGGCGGAAATAACGCTGGTTTTCCCCGCCCCCGGTGATGCCATGATATTTATCATTCGCACCCCGGCAGCAGCAAAAATTTCCCGATTTTCCTCCGCCATCGCAGTGTTGTCACCCATAATTTTTTGCATCAGTCGTATTTTCATCGGTAAACCTTCGGTTAGTTTTCAGTGTATAGTTTTCAGTTTTCAGTATTTAGTGCTTAGTTTTCGGTTTTATAATTATATGATACAAAAAATCATGATATCTGATATCTGATATCTGAAAACTGAAAACTGAAAACTGAAAACTTTTTATCTATTCTTTGCCATCAACTCAAACGTCGGTGCCAGCGTAGGATACAGGGATTGGTAGATTTTAAAATAGTTATCGTATTTTGCTGTCATTTCCAGATTTGGTTCGGTTACATCGGTAGCCTGTACCAGGTTCTCGACGGCGTTTTCTACTGATGTCCAGTAACCGGCGGCTACTGACGACATCAGGGCTGCGCCAAATGGTGCCGGGTCGTCAATATTTGTCTTAATGATGTCGACCCCAAAGGTATCGGCAAAGATGTGGCGCCAGACGTCGGATTGCATGCTGCCGCCGGTCATAACCACGCGGTCAACCTTCACACCCGAATCTTTCATCGCTTCCATACAGTCGCGCATGCTGTAAGTGACGCCTTCCATAACAGCACGGATGAAATGCGGTTTGTTATGCTTGGCAGTGATGCCGAGGAATACGCCGCGGGCATCCGGGTCCTGATAAGGCGAGCGTTCGCCATTGATATATGGTAAAAACATCAGACCGTCGCTGCCGGGCATAACCTCAGCAGCCTGACGGGTCATTAGGGTATACGGGTCATCCCACAGGTTGCCCGCAACTTCTTTCTCGGCATGGCAAAAGGTGTCGCGGAACCAGCGGAACGAAATACCGGCGGCCTGGGTAAGTCCAACCATGTACCATTTGCTGCGACGGGCGTGACACAGGGTATTTACTCGCTGCATCTTATCCACCAGCGGTTCATGCATACTCGCCATCACTACACCGCCGCTGCCCATTACCGCCGCGACTTCATTTGACCGGATTACTCCCAACCCCATTGCGGCAGCCGCCTGGTTGCCTGACCCGGCAACTACCGGGGTGCCGGGGTATAGGCCGGTAACATCCGCAACATCGTGGGTTATTACGCCGCTGGTTTCCTGGGATTCATACACTCGCGGTAATATTTTATCGTCGATACCCATACAGTTAATGGCGGATGACGACCATTTGCGCGCCACGATATCAAATAATAGCGATGACGACGCGTCTGACACGTCGGTTGCGTATTCGCCGGTTAATTTAAAACGCAGGTAATCCTTTGGTGCCAGTACTTTATGAACCCGTTGCAACACTTCCGGCTCATTTTCTTTCACCCACATCAAACGTGTGCCCGCCAGTCCCGCCACCGGCACAGCACCGGTCCAGTCAAGCCATTGTTCTGCAGATGCCATTTCCAGCATATCGCCGGAGATATCCTTATCGCGGGTATCTGTCCAGGTTATACAGGTTCGTACCGGTCTGCCGCGTTCATCAACCAGAACTAATCCGTGCATTTGTCCTGACAGGCCTATTGCGCGAATTTCCTGACCATCCACCTCAGTCTCCGCCAGCAATCGGCGAATAGCGCGCACAGTAGCACCCCACCAGCGATCCGGCTCCTGTTCCACTATTCCCGGTGCGGGATTAATGGTTGGATGCCCCTCAAATACCCGCGCTAATACCGGATTAATATAATCTTCAGGGTCTACCAACAAGGCTACCACGCCGTTTGTCGCCAGGTCTATACCCAATAAATAACTCATAGCTTTTTCTCCTTTACATCATATGAACTTCGAAAATTTTTACCGAATGATGTAATACTATCTAAATGCCCCTCCTTGCCAAGGAAGGAGTAGGGGTGGTTGGAAAGAGATAAAAGTAAAGTTAGAAGGATCTTTTATCACTGTCTAATCTATACTCCTCAATAATCACCATTCAATCTTATTTATATATTTCACCTTCAGCACTCTTATTCCTGCCATTTTTGCAGGAATAACCGCGATAAGGGTAGAAATAGTAATTAGTTAATTTAAATTAAAAGGTCAAAATTCTTATGTTACGATATTTAACTGCTGGCGAGTCTCATGGACCGGCACTTTCTGCGATGATTGAAGGTATGCCGGCGGGCGTGCCATTAACTGATAAAGATATAAATGTGCAATTGGCACGACGCCAGGTCGGGTATGGTCGCGGCGCGCGCATGGCGATGGAGAAAGATACTGCCCGGGTATTAAGCGGAATACGTTTTGGAAAGACGCTGGGATCGCCGATTTCGTTGGTGATTGAAAACCGCGATTGGGAGAACTGGACTACTCGAATGATGCAGTTTGAACACCCGGATGAAGAAATTCTGCCGGTCACACTGCCCCGTCCGGGACACGCGGATTTATCCGGTATGTCAAAATACCGTACTCATGATTTGCGTAATATTCTGGAACGCAGCAGTGCGCGCGAAACCGCCGCCCGGGTTGCCCTTGGCGCGATTGCCCGCCAGTTGCTGACCCAGTTGGGGGTAAAGATATTTAGCCACGTCTTAATGATTGGCGGTATCGCGGCAAATGTCGACTATTCTGATTTGGATGCATTGGCGGCGGCAGCAGAGGCTAATGAAGTACGATGCGCCGACCCGGAAGCGACAGCAAAGATTCACGCTATTATCAAACAGGCTAAAAAAGATGGCGACACCATTGGCGGTGTATCACAGGTTATTGTAACTGGTTTACCCATAGGACTTGGCAGTTATGTACAATGGGACAGACGGTTGGACGGTAAACTGGCTGGTGCGTTGATGGCGATTAATGCTATCAAAGGTGTAGAAGTCGGCATGGGATTTGGCGTGTCAAAGGTTCCAGGCTCGCAGGTACACGACGCCATGTATCGTTGCGGCGATACCCTGTGTAGAAAAACCAACAACGCCGGCGGTATCGAAGGCGGCATGACCAACGGCGAACCGGTGATGTTGCAGATAGCAATGAAACCGATTCCCACCCTGGTCACTCCTCTTGGTTCGGTGGATGTGCTGACCGGTGAAGAAAAACCGGCACATTCTGAACGCAGCGACGTTTGTGCGGTGCCGGCTTCTGGTGTGGTTGCCGAAGCGATGGTATCACTGGTGCTGGCAAACGAAATTATCGACCAGTTTAATGCAGACACCCTGGAAGGATTGCAGGCTGCACTGAAAAATCATAACGAAAACTCCAAAAAAATGCTGCATTGGGGAGAATAATGTGGAGAATATAGTTCCGGCTGCCGGTGTGATATCAGTTGATTTAGGCGCAAGATCGTATGGCATTGTGATATCTGATGATTTATCAAATCTTTCAGACGCGGTCGCCGGTTTAAATCCTTCGTCGGTTGCTATCATCACTAATCCAAAGATTAATAAATTCTATGGTGAAAAGATATGCGCGGTGATTAATAAGCCTGCAAATACTATTATAATTCCTGCGGGTGAAAGATATAAGACGTTATCAACTATCGAAAAGACGCTGAATAAGATGCTTGATGCGAAGATGGACAGGAAAAGTCTGGTGATTGCCCTTGGTGGCGGGGTAATCGGCGATATGGCCGGATTCGCCGCGGCATGTTGGCAGCGCGGTATTAATTTCATCCAGATTCCCACCTCATTGCTGGCGATGGTTGATTCGTCAGTCGGAGGTAAAACTGGGGTTAATCTGCCCCACGGGAAAAATATGGTGGGGGCATTCAAACAACCGCGCCATGTGTCAATATGCCCGTCTTTTCTCAAAACGCTGCCTTCGCGTGAAATAGCTACCGGACTTGCGGAAGTGGTGAAATACGGGATAATTTATGATGCTGACTTTTTTTCTTTTATCGAAGAAAATTATGAAAAGTTCATAAAATCAGATGAAGTTGTTACACAGCATTTCATTCACCGATCCTGTGAAATTAAGGCACGGGTGGTGGAAGCAGATGAAAACGAAGGCGGGTTGCGCGCCATCTTGAACTTTGGCCACACTGTCGCTCATGCGGTGGAAAGCGCGACAAACTATAAAACATTTACCCATGGCGAGGCGGTGAGTATCGGCATGGTGGCAGCGATGAAAATATCATGCCTGTTGAAACGTATTACTATTGAAGATGAAAAGCGGGTGACAAACCTGCTGATGCGGATGGGTCTGCCGGTACACATGCCGGATGTCGACCTCGATGTAATCATGAAATTAATGACCGGCGATAAAAAGGCGGTAGCTGGCAAAGTAAAATTTGTCCTCGCCAATAAAATCGGGTCAGTTGAATACAATCTGGCAGTGCCAGATAATATTGTGAAAGATGCATTAAAAGAAATGCAATGGTGAAAAAATGTCAGTAGAAAAGTTATTCTCAAACCCCTACAATTTTGACGTCAATGAGGACGCGCTTCGCTTCATTCCGCTGGGCGGCATTGGCGAAATTGGCAAGAACATGTTTGCCTATGAATACAATGGCGAAATTATTATAGTTGACGCCGGACTGTTATTCCCTGAACAGGAAATGCTGGGCATTGACCTGGTAATACCTGATATCAGTTGGCTGATTGAAAATGCCGACAAGATTCATGCGATATTGTTGACCCACGGACATGAAGACCACATTGGCGCGTTGCCATGGGTATTAAATGAAATCAACTTGCCGGTTTGGGGTACAAAACTCACCCTGGGATTATTGAAAAATAAACTTACCGAACATGAATACCTGCCAAAAACGTCGCTGAATGTCATCGACCCCGATGAAACCCTGCAATTTGGTTCGTTTACTATACAACCGTTCCGCGTCACCCACAGCATCCCGGATGCATTAGGATTCATTATCGAAACCCCGGCGGGACGCGTGGTACATTCCGGTGATTTTAAGATTGACCAAACCCCACTGCATGGCCAGCGTACCGAGGTGCAGAAAATTGTGCAGAAAACTGATGGCGACGTGCTGTCATTGATGGTGGATGTAACTAATGTCGAACGCACCGGCTGGGTAACCTCGGAAAGTCTGGTAGCGGATACCTTCGACAATATATTTGCCGATGCTGAGGGACGCATTATATTCGCCACCTTTGCCAGCAATATCTCCCGAATGCAGGAAATTATTAACGCTTCCCATTTTTACGACCGCAAAGTATGTGTGATGGGACGCTCAATGATTGGCAACCTGGAAATTGCGCGCCAATTGGGTTATATAAAACTGCCAGGGTGAACCGCTGTCCGCATTGCGGTTGATATCATCCGGCGAACATAAATATATCAAGGTTGGCGAGGGCGATTTGGTTGTAATTTCCGCCACCCCTATCCCGGGCAACGAAGATCTGGTTTACCGCACCATCAACCAACTTTTCCGCCAGGGGGCAGAAGTAATTTATCATATCCACGACCGCGTCCATGTCAGCGGCCACGGCAACCAGGAAGAGATAAAGATGATGCTCACCCTGTCATCACCGCGCTACACCGTGCCGATGCATGGAGAATTCCGCCATCTGGTACGATTTAAAAAGCTGGCAAAATCGATGGGAATGAAGGACGAAAATATCTTCCTGCTTCATAGCGGCGACGTGCTGGAAATGACCCGCACCAGTGCCAGCGTGGTCGGCCAGGTAACCGCCGGCCGGGTAATGATAGATGGCTTGGGGGTTGGCGACATTGGCGCATCAGTACTGCGCGACCGCCGACTGCTGTCAAAAGATGGCATGCTGATAGCAATAGTCGGCATCGACGAACAAACCGGCACCATCACATCCGGTCCCGATATAATAACCCGCGGCTTCGTATACGCTGACGCCCAGGAAGATTTGATAGAAGACGCCAAAAACGTCATCATCAAGAAACTGGAAGGCATCAACCAACTGGCAAATATGGACCATGAAACCCTGAAAGCCACCATAAAAACCGCACTGAACCGATTCCTGAATGAACGGACCGGTCGAAAACCGATGGTGATTCCGGTGGTGGTAAGGTAATAATTACGAATTACTAATTACGAAATTAATTTACATCGATGGGCAGGATGGGAAGGATAGATGTTTTGCTTCGCAAAAATAAAATCCTGTTAATCTTGTCAAAATAATTCGTAATTCGTAATTCGTAATTTCTAATTAAATTTACATCGATGGGCAGGATAGGAAGGATAGATGTTTTGCTTTGCAAAATAAATCCTGTTAATCTTGTTAATCATGTCAAAAAAATGACAGATTGTTTTTAACGTCTTTTGATACTAAATCAGGGACTGACACCGAGTGGCGAAGCCATGATGGTGTCTGTCCCACCGTGTTTTTTGATTGTTATAATTTAAGGAGGCACTGTCGTGAAGAAACTCTTTATATGTTTTATTTTTGCTTTTATCAGCATATCGGCACTGACTGTTACTCGTGAAAGCGGTAACGGCAGTTATGATATATCTAAAGGTCATATTACATTGACAGCAGGTGTGAATATGTATGACTTTAATTATGTAGAAGATCCACAACATCCCGACGATGACCCAATGTTACTACCACAAAAAGGCGGGACAAACGCAGAATGTGCAATCGACTTTCCGATTGCAAAGTCATTGTTCATTGAAGGCGGCATCATCACCTGGAGTAATACCGATTTCAGCAGCAACGGTTCCACCTTAACATTATTTTACCAGGCAAACAGATCAGACATTATATTTGGCGTTGGTACTATTCCCGGCGGGCAAAGAATAGTTTTTCGAGGATACGATCAAAATAAAAACTTTTACGCACAAGGCGCAATAAATCGCTGCAATAAATATCCAGCATGGTTATCATTGAATGTGGGGATAACGTTTTGAGATGTGTTTGGTGATTTGAATGATGGATTGTTGGATAACCGCCGGACGGAGACAATCACTTTAAACTATTCTGAAATTTAGATGGATATTCACTTATCACTCTCAGTATGATTTAAACGGCTTGTCTTGCCGTTTTCCCATAACCAGCTTTCATATGTTGAATGGCTTTGTCTGTAATAATTATTTTGATTGATGGGGTCACTTACTGTCCATTCTGATGTCGCGTCTATATTTATGAATACGCGGGCGTTGGGGGGTAAATTATTGGTATTGTTGAAAGATTTAATTATAAATCGGGAACTGTAATGGTCATGGTTATCTGCAATTTCAATCTGATAATTATTCTTATCACCTTGTATAATATACCAAGCATTTATGTAGTAAATTTTATCAAAAATCCCATCGCCGGGGAAATCTATACTGACATCAATATATTTTTCACTAAATTGAGGATTTACAGATTTTATGATGGGGTAACCAGGGTGGTCAGTTGTAGTTTGTTCGCAACCTGATAATAAAACAAGAATAACCATTATCAAAACCACATGAGATATTATTTTAATCATAACAATTCCCTCCATATTTTAGATATTGATGCCTTCATAATAGTCATTGCGTGGTGACGATGCATCGGAAACCGGTGAGATTATCGTATGAACCGGGATAAAAACTGTCACGATAAGTAGTACGATAAGGATCTGGACTGTAATAATCCCAGCATCCTCCACGAAGTATGCGGTTTGATCCTGATGATGGTAGAGATGAATAATTATCAGACCATTGGTCTTCGCACCATTCCCAAACGTTGCCAGCCATATCTTCTGCGCCACACCAGCTTGCTCCAGCCGGGAAACTCCCCACAGGCCAGGTGCTTTGATGTTTAGAGGTATTATTATTAGCGCATTTAGCTGAAGACCAGCCATCAAACAAGAAATTTAATGAAGTTGTGCCACCCCATGGGTAGTTTCTACCTTGTGGTCCTCGGGCTGCATATTCCCACTGTGCCTCAGTTGGCAGTCTGGCTCCCGCCCAATAGGCATAGTTCGAACTATCATACCAGCTTACATTTACTATAGGATGCTGTTGCAATGATGGGTCAGTCCAGCCGGATTTTCCATCCCAACTTAAACCGGATGGAAACGACGGCATATTTGTACCGGTAGCATTACAAAATTCGCGATACTGCGCAACGGTCACTTCATATTTATAGATGTAGAATCCGGTTAATGTTACCTGGTGAGCAGGATATTCAAAACTATGTCCCATACCGTCGCTATTTCCCATGGTGAAAGTACCGCCAGGCACCCATACCATTGCCGCGTTAGTATCATTACTTGTGAAGTTCCAACTACTTGTAGCTGTTCCTTCATAAGTCCTAATCGTTATTTTTCCACTGGTGGCACCTACGGGAACGGTCGCTTTTAATGAGTTTTCTTTAACATCAGTTATAGTTTTAGCTTCCACGCCATTAAACATAACGGAAATCGTGCCGGTTAATCTTGTACCACCAATAGTGACTATTGTTCCCACTTTTATACGAGATGGTAAAAAACTTGTAATTGTCGGCTGTGGTGGCAAGTGCGGCTCTATGTTGTTATCACAACTGGTAATAACAACTGTCATTACCAGTGCAATTAAAAGATTAATCGTTCCAATAATATTTGATTTTATATTTCGTAAATAGTTCATTTCTAAACCTTCTTTGTAATAGCGATAATAGAAATCACTTCTACAGTTTTGTAACCTGACCCTTTTCCCATAAATAACTGCCGTGAGTAGATACAGTATGATAATCATCTTTATTGGGGTCGCTTGCGTTTGGTGTTGTCCATGTCGAAGTCGCGTCAATATCTATGTAAACCCGCGCATCAGTAGGGAATTCGCTTTTGCCATCGTATGAAATAATTGTAAACTGATTATCATCATGGGCATGATTATTGGCAAATTCAATTTTACATTGCCGGTGTTCACCTGCCCTGACAAACCAGGCATTTATATAATAAACTTTAGAAAAATCCCATCTGCCTGGGAAATAGATGTTAACATCAATATAGTTTTTAGGGAAAAGTGGGGTAACTGAGTTAATAATAGGAGGCTCCGCATCTGCATTTGTTAATTGATCCATTATAGTTTCACAACCAGATAAAAGTATAACAACAATAACAAATAAGATTACTTTGGTTATAATTTTAATCATTACGTCTCCCTTTATGCTATAGAAACATCAGTTGTTAATTAGTTCTTTATAATCATACAGTATTTTATTTTAATAATATAGAATAGTTGAAATGTATGGGTTCACCTTTTATTTATCAAAACTCTTTCTATCAAAGTCATACTCTTGTGAGGAACTTTTGGGGAACTTGAAAGAATCTTCGATTCTGCTTTTATCTGGTTTGCCATTTATAATTTCTTCTGAAGTATATAGAACTTTAACAGTATATTCATCGCTCCAGGTTACAGATTTAATAAAATATTTTGGTGGTTTAAACGTACCAGGAGTAGGCATAAACATACCACCGCCACCAGTTGATGCTTGATTCGGCACATCAAATTCAGAGTTATTAAATTCCTTTTTAAATAGTACTCCTTTTACAGCATAAAATTGATATTTAGTAGCAAAGATACCTGTTTCCTTAATAATTAAAGTGTTAGTATGGCCTGGAGATTTATAAATATGTATTGACCCACTTAATAGAAAAAACAAAAAAGAATAATAAATGAAAGCGCACACTGTTAAAAGAATAAGCGGGTAAAATAACCACATGTAAAATTTCGTTAAAGGAACAACTGCGAAGGCAGATAATAGTGTTACTAAAACAGAAATAAATATTGCTCTATCATATATAAATTCAACTCCGAAAAGTGGCTCACAATAAAAACAGATTGCAGTAAACAATATTGATGCAAAAAAGAGTATCTGGAATATTTTCCTGGTGTAATATTTGATTTTTTCTTTCATTGTTTATAACTTTTTGTTAATTTTAAAATAACGCCTTCTTTAGGTTTACTATCTGATAGGTCAGTATAACAATTTATTTTCACAGTAGAGTCATCAATCCATATCAGACTTTTTAAATCAAGATTTTTGTCGGTTGATACTACATCTTTGCAAATTTTTCTCTTAAATATCTTTGCTTTAACAACATAAAAACTGTAAGTTGTATCATAAGGTTCAATTAAATTATGCTCTTCATCAATTATCAATACTCGTTGATGGTGCGGGGAAAGATATGCTTTTGTATAATAAGGGTCTGTCGAAGATAATATAAATAGCAATGTGTTAACTAATAAAGCCAATGCGATTAAAGGATAAAATATCCACATGAAAAGTCTTTTTTGCGGCACAATAATTATACCTGATATCAATGTCACAAAAACAAAATAAAATATGGCATAAAAATATCTGAACTCAACATGCATGAGCGGCTTACATGTAAAATAAACGATTTCTAAGAAAATTGACGAGAAAAAGATAATCAACAATAAATCTCTAATTTTCAGGTTTTTACTTTTCAATTATATCCTTCTTTCATTTCTTGAAAATTTTTAAATATCAATATATTTTTTCATCTTGATATTGATTAATATATATTCTTAAAAAAGATACATTCTTACGATTACTCGTTACTCAGACTGCCAAAATAATCTAACTCTTCCTACAATTCTCCTTCAAAGTTCTCCACTAATAATACTCCTGCGCTGGTACCGAGGCGGTTTGCGCCTGCGTTCAGCAAATTACGTGCTTGTTCTAATGACCTTATGCCGCCGGCGGCTTTTATGCCGAGGTCGTAATCGGCCATTTCACGAAGTGACAGGACATCTTCGATGGATACGCCGCGAGAAGCAAAACCTGTATTGGTAGTTATGAAATCTCCGCCTGCTTCGTTAACGATTTTGCAGATTGATCGCTGTTGGTCGCGGTTTGTCCAGGCCGTTTCTGCTGTTATCATTACCGTTACATCGCTGCCATCCTCGGTGAGTGAACGCATTTTTGCTGCGCTTATTACCTCGTTAACCTCGCGACGGATATAGTCAGTATTGCCGGACAGTAATTCACCAAGGTTGATAACAACCTCAATGGTATGGGCACCGTCATGTACTGCCTGTTTAACGCCGGCGATTTTATGCGATATGGCATACGCACCAAAGGGCAAACCAATGGCGGTACACACCTTAACATCGCTACCGCGCAACTCTTGTACTGTGCGATGTACCCAGTATGGAAATACCGTTACCGCGGCAAAATGATAACTGCGAGCCTGCGCACATAGCTTTTTAATATCGTCTGTGGTGGCATCTCCGCGTAACATCGCTACATCAATAAGTTTAGCGAGACCTGTCTTTGAAAACATAATAGCATTGTTCCAATATGAATAGAATAATAATTAGATTTTCGGCAGTTTAGCATAGTTAGTTAACCATAGCAATACGTTTTTTGCATAAAATACGATTTGAAATAAATATTTTTTACATTTTCTTTATTCGTGAAATAAATAGCAAATTATATAGATGGTTAAACTTATTGAATTTTTAGCTGTCAGTAGATTAAAATGCAGGTATGAAGGAAGATTACACGAAATTTAGATTTAGAAAATGAGAGGTTTATACTATGACATCACCAATTTCAAATGGCGCGCGAATGATTGAATTGCTGGAGGGTGTATATGGTCCCACCATCGCCGCAGAAATATTCCCGCGTATAGAAGCATTGGTAACACAATATAAAAATGCAATTACATCCAGTGAAACAGGATGGTCAGAACGCGACGCGCTGTTAATCACTTACGGCGACTCGATAGTTGATGGGCAGCCACCATTACAAGTATTGCATAATTTCTTGTCAAAAGAAGTGGGGAAGCTAATATCATTTGTTCATCTGCTGCCATTTTATCCGTATTCCAGCGATGACGGTTTTGCGGTTGAAGATTTTCGCGCCGTTCGCGATGACCTGGGCAATTGGGACGACGTAATAAACATGTCGGCAGATTACCGGTTGGTTTTTGACGGTGTAATCAACCATGTGTCATCATCCAGCATCTATATGAAGGGGTATACCGCCGGCGACCCGCAATATGCCGATTATTTCATTGCTCTCGCACCGGATACCGACACTTCAAAGGTCTTGCGCACCCGCAACCTGCCGTTGTTGCATGACTATGAGACCGCTCACGGCATAAAATGGTTATGGACAACCTTTTCTCGCGATCAACCCGACCTTAATTTCAGCAATCCCAACGTGCTGATTGAGATTCTTGATGTATTACTGGGTTACGCGCAAAAGGGTGCCGCCATGATTCGCCTTGATGCCATACCGTATATGTGGAAAGAACTCGGTACTTCCTGTGCGCATTTGCCGCAGACCCACGATTTGATAAAGCTGATCCACGAAGTATTCCTCGCCGCGGCACCCCACGTGATTTTACTTACCGAGACGAATTGCCCGCATCTGGAAAATGTCGAATATTTTGGCAATCGCGGCGATGAAGCGCAGATGATATATAACTTCACCCTTGCCCCGCTGATAGTATGGAGCCTGCGTACCGGCGATGCCACGGTATTGTCAGAATGGGCAAGTGGTGTGGAGAAAATCAGCGATAACGCGACCTTCCTGAATATCACCGCCACCCACGATGGCATCGGTATGCGTCCCACCGAAGGTATTCTCAGCGAAGAAGCCCGCGCCAAAATGGTGCAGATGTCGAAGGACCACGGCGGCGATGTCACCGGCAAGCGCAACAGCGACGGCTCAATTTCGCCATACGAAATAAACCTGAACTATTTCGACGCGGTAAACGACCCGCGCAGCGATGAACCGATAGAGACGGCGTTCAAACGCTTCATAGTTTCACAGGTGATACCGATGGCTATGATTGGAATCCCGGGGATATATATCCACAGCCTGTTGGGGTCGCGCAACTACTACGATGGTGTCAAAGAAACCGGTCGCGCCCGCACAATCAACCGCGAACAGCTAAATATTGATATTCTGGCAACAGAACTCGCCGATCCTGCATCGCTGAAATCTAAGGTATTCAACGAGATGAAACGCCTGCTGAAAATCCGCGGTCAGCAAAGCGCATTCCACCCCAACGCCTTACAGCGCATACTGGATCTGGGACCAGAAATATTCGCAATAGACCGCTATAGCGAAACCACCGGCCAACGCATAACCGCATTGCACAACATGACCAATACCCGGATAACCGTAGAAGTAGATGAAATCGACGGTGCAACCGACGTGCTGACCGGCAGAGTCGTTGAAAACAGTCCAATAGTTTTGGAAGCGTATGAAGTTTGTTGGCTAGTGGGGTAAGTAAAAATCACGAATTACGATGCGTGAATTAAAGATTAAAAATTAAAGATTAAAAATTATTTTACAATCGAGTTCATAATAGAAAAATAAAATCATTTTAATCATACAAAATCATTCTAATCTGTGGTTCAGTGGGTTGATTATGAATTTATAATTAAATTCACATCGATGGGCAGGATGGGAAGGATATGTTTTGCTTCGCAAAATAATCTTGTAAATCTTGTCAAAAAAACGTTTATATTTCATGGTAATCTAAACGTACAACGGCCGGCCCGGCTGTTGTGTTACCGGGATAGTTAAATCTTATAGTTACGCAATTAAAATAAAAAAGGAACAATTCAATGTCTGATTCATTTAAGGTTTTAAACCAGCATGTCGATGTCAGTTATGAATATGGGAAGCTGGAAAATCAATTTTTTGTGGCTGATGAAACGGTATCGTTTGACGCTACCAGTGGCGCGGGAACATTGCGGTGGAAGCGTTACGGACGAAAAATCCGGATGGCTTTTGACCAGATTGTAGTTCCGCTGGAAGAGACGAAGTCGTGGGAGTTCCCGCCGGAATACGCGCAAGACCCGACATTGTCTTTTGATATTTCGTTTGTCACCCCACGCACCATTCGTATCAGGATGAATGCCCGTGCTATCACCGGACCGCAAGTACCGTCGATCATGCTTGACGGCGAACCGGCAAGCAGTGACGCTTGGCAAGCGCAAGCAGGCGATGACAAAGTTGTTTGGCAAGGGCCAAACGGATCGTTGACCCTGGTGAAAAATCCCTGGCGGCTTGAGTTCCGCGACGCATCCGGCAAATTGTTAACCGATACCCGGCAAATGGGCGATACTAAATGCCTTTCCAATACCACCAGCGTGCCGTTTTCATTCATTCGTCGCAGTCGTGATATCGGTAGGCAATTCGCCGCCAGTTTCAGCCTGTCGCCGGACGAAAAGATTTTTGGCTGTGGTGAATCATTCACTCGGCTTAATAAACGCGGACAGAAAGTTGTGCTGTGGACCTGCGACGCTCACGGGGTGCAGACGCCGGAGATGTATAAACCGATTCCGTTTTATCTCAGCAGTCGCGGCTATGGCGTATTCGTTCATTCCAGCACGCCGATGACCTTTGATTTTGGCAACTCTTATGACTCGACTACAACCCTGCACGTTGGCGATGATATGCTGGATATTTTCGTGTTCCTCGGCAACCCGAAGGAAATCCTCAGTGAATACACCGCCCTCACCGGACGCAGTCCAATGCCGCCACTGTGGTCATTCGGGCTGTGGATGAGTCGCATCACCTATAAATCCGAAGAAGAAACCCGCGATGTCGCGCGCCTGCTGCGGGAACATCGCATTCCATGCGACGTCATTCACCTTGACACCGGCTGGTTCGAAACCGATTGGCGCTGCGATTATAAGTTCTCGCCTTCACGTTTTGACGACCCGGTGAAAATGATTGCCGACCTGAAAGATATGGGGCTGCGGGTCAGCCTGTGGCAACTGCCGTATTTTACTCCTACCAACCCGCTTTATCGTGAGGCGATTGAGAATGGCTACGTGGTGAAAAACAGTAGCGGTTCCGCAGATACCGAGGACGCCATCATCGACTTTTCCAACCCGGCAGCGGCGGAGTGGTATAAAGGTTTATTGGGAGCATTGCTGAAAATTGGCGTTGGCGCGATTAAGGTAGATTTCGGCGAGTCCGGCCCGTTGGAAGGTATTTATGCGTCCGGCCGCACCGGCTGGTACGAGCATAATTTGTATCCATTGCGCTACAACAAGGCGGCGTCAGAAATTACCAGCGAGGTTACCGGCGAGTCCATAATCTGGGCGCGCAGTGCCTGGGCAGGCAGCCAGCGTTACCCGTTGCATTGGGGTGGCGATGCCGAAAATACCGATGGCGCCATGGCATCAAGTCTGCGCAGCGGCCTATCATTCGGTCTGTGCGGTTTCTCATTCTGGAGCCACGACATTGGCGGATTTGTCCAGAAAAGTCCCGAAGCCATTTACCGCCGCTGGCTTCCCTTCGGCATGCTGACATCACATAGTCGCTGTCACGGCGCGCCGCCAAAAGAACCGTGGAACTACAACGAATCATTCACCGACGCGTTCCGCTTATCAACAGAATTAAAATATAAACTTATGCCGTACATTATCAACCAGGCAAAAATAAGCAGCGAAAACGGCTGGCCAATGTTGCGCACCCTATTCTTCGAATATCCCTGCGACCCGACAAGTTGGCTGATTGAGGACGAATACCTTTTCGGTCAGGACATCCTGGTCGCACCACTGATGGAAGAAACAACAGGCCGCGGCGTATATTGCCCGCCGGGAACCTGGGTAGATTACCAAAACGGCCAAAAATATGTCGGCAGTCAGTGGCACAACATAGCAGCAGGCGACATCCCCTGTGTAATATTAATCCGCTCCGGCGCAACCATCCCCTTCATCCCGGTAGCCCAATGCATCGACCAGATGGATTGGAGCAAGGTAGAGGAAGTTAAGTATTAGAGGGTAAGGTGGTAAGGTTTTAGGACACTTTAATTGTACGGAACGCCGTCCCCGGCGTTCCGTATTCTCGGGACTGACACCACATGCAATAACTCTCTCCCTCACTACGGTGACACCTCCCTCAAGAGGGAGGCATAATTTGCCATTTGCCATTTCCAATATACAACGTTGTTAACATGACATCCCTAAAGTGATTAAGATCAGTATTTATTAATTTTGAAAAAGAAAATCATCAATCCTTTCCTTCTCACTAAAAGATGATATGATATCATATGATTACAATATTATTTTTTATCGTATAATCTATAAAAATAATCAACAAAAATATAATAATTTTAATAAAAATATATAGCATTTATGATAAATGGTGTAGAATAGATTAACAATATAAATTTGTTATGATTATGATAGGGGGCGAGGAAATGAGGGTTACGTGCTTTTTATTTCTAATATTGCTCGCGTTACCACGGTTTGCGTTTGGGTATGATGTTCCGCCGGTATCTGCACCGGTATGCGCTTATTGTGATGTGCCGTTAACGGGTACCACCGGTGCCGACCATGCCCCTAATTGTCCTTATTACAGTTCCGGCGATGATACAAACAATAATGGCGGTTCAACTGGTTCGAATTATACCGGCGGCAATAGTCCGCTTGCGCAACTTATCACCAGTTTATTTGATCGTTTGTTTGCTCCATCAACCGAAACAACATCACCGGGTTCTACTGTTTTCAATGACGAAACAAAGAAAAAAGAGCTTAAACGAAAGCAGGCGGAGTTTGCCAAATCTGTGGCAGGTGCGTTAAACCTGCTGGGAAAACGTCCGGGAGTGGTGGCACCACCCGCAAATAATAAGAATGAAGAAATTACCTTTACCGGCATTTCATATTTCGATTTGGGTCCGATGGTGGTGGATTTGCGAAATGTGCGCCGTGCAACTTATTTTGTTAAAGCGGTAGAAACTGCTTCGACTGAAGATGTGCAACTGCTGTTGAATGAAGCAATCAAAGCCGCTAACGGTGCTCAATCATCATTTGGTAATCTCCCCGCCAATGCTGCCGTGCCGGAAATTAACGATAAGGGGTTACTGGCGTTTCAACAGGTTAACATCAATTACGCCAAAGCATATGACGCGCTTTTAAAATATAATAAAAATTTAAAATTCGCTCAGCAGCATCGCGAACTGGTATACAAAACAGCCGATGCATTGCGCGCTGAAGTTGAAAAAAATATGGCAGGAAAAACAGATAAAGCTTCTCTGAAGAAAAAACAGGAGATGCTGGATGAAATTGCGACAGTCGTGCAAAAAGAAGAGGAAGCGTGGTTGAAAGCTAAAGCTCAACTTATCGCCGCGGAAGACAACGCAGATAAAGCAAAAGAAGAATCCGTGCGCGTCTTGCGGGCACTTGCACTTGGTAAAGAACCGGCAGACTTCCACCCGCCAATAGCCAGCATTCCGGCATTAAAGGAAGATACCTGGCTGAATATGAAAAATAATATGCAGAAAGAAAGCAACAGGCTTGATGAAAATTCAAACAAATTGGGGAAAGAACTCGCATCTTTTGTGCCGCCATTAAAAGCACCTGAACGCATACATGAAGGAGTTATCATGGGATTTGGTACCGATGCAAATGATGCAAAAAAGATGGCAACAGATGGTGTCAGTTGTTTTACCGGAAAAACATTTGCCGAAATGAATAAAGCCGCCGAACTGGCACGCAATGAAGGCAAAGATATCGGCGGCACTATGGTCGTGTAATTTGGCACAAAAAAATATAAACTTGATTATAAAAAAGCATTTAAAAATGGGGGTTCAGAAGCTAAAAGGGTATTTCTGGATCATTTAGCAAATGGAAATTATTCCCTCGATACCCCGCAAGGACGGGACGCTGTAAAAAGACTGGCGGGAAAAGAATTCGACCGTTTGATAGCCCACAGCAATGGTGCGACTATTACTGAGGCACTTATCAACAACGATATTATAAAGGTTGATGAGTTGAATATCGTGGGTGGCGACAGGTCGTTGGTCAACGGTAATGCTTATCAGAAGTTGTTGGATTCAGGAAAGGTTAAGCGAATAGTCGTTTGGATAAATGTAAATGACCCGGTGCCGGGATTAACCAGTTTTGAACCTTTTAAACTGGCAGAAAGTGGTGCTGATGTTGCAACACACCTTGCCAAAAAAATCGCTCGTGAAATGACAAATACCAGCACAACAGGTGTAGAGTATCGCTACATGTATGGTTCTGATTATAGTAATCCAGCCGGAGCAGACCAGGTATCCCTGATTGCCGCCCATTTCATAGAAAAATCATATTTACCGGGTATGGCAAATGAACTTGGCGTGAAATATGTGCCACCTAAGCGAATTCTGAAGAAGAAGTAATTATATTTTTTTGACAGGATTAACATGATTAAAAATATTTCACATTATAATCACCGCGAAGGAACGCAAAGAGCACAAAAGAAATTTTCCAGAAATCTTCTTTGCGTTTTTTGTGATCTTTTGTGGTTAATAATATGCACTTTATATTTATGTTTATTTAAAAGGAGACACCCATGAAAAGTTCTATTCTTGGATTTAAATCCGTTTTAATGCTATGTTGCATTTTATTGATGTCTGGGGTTCTGTTTGCTGTTGATACACCAACCCCCGAGGCGCGCCAACAGCTTGCGGATGGTCAGACAATTATGGAAAGCGCAACTTCTGATGTAAGTTTTCAGGCTGCTATCCGAAGTTTTGAGAAAGCGCGTGACTTATCACCACAATGGTCGGAAGTCTATTATTTTCTGGGGGTTGCGCAAAATGCCGCCGGAGAGTTTAAGTCCGCCATATCATCATTCAATCGTTACCTTGAGTTATCAACTGATGCTCCTGATGCTGAAAGTGTGCGGGAGATAATTAAACAGATTGAGACAAAACAACAGGACGCTGCCGCACCGGTCAATCTTGGCGCTGTTCAAGGTAATGCATCACAACATCAGCAGAAATATGAAAAGGCTATTGCGAATTATCAAAAGGCGTTGGAAATTGACCCGAATGATTATCGGTCGGCCTATAACATGGGGTGCTGCTACTTCAATCTCGATAAAACTCCCCTGGCGATTGACGCGTTTCTGAAGGCAGTGAAAATTAACCCGAATTACCATCTCGCTTATAATGACCTTGGTGCCGCCTATAGCAAACTTGGGAATTACAAGGATGCCTTTAGTGCCTATGCAAAGGCAAATGCTGTTACGCCCGACTATGCACCGGCCTATTTCAATACCGGACTCGTCTACAGCAAACAAGGGAAGCACGAAGAAGCAATTCCTTTATATAAGAAAGCGGTAGCAATCAACCCACGTTATGCCGAAGCATTTAATAATCTCGGTGCGTCATATAGTGCATTAAAACAATATGATGAAGCAAACCGCCATTTTCAGGAAGCATTGAAAATAAAATCAGATTATGCTTTTGCCAACTGGGGTTTGGGACACAACTTCGTCTTGTTGAATCGTCATAAAGAAGCCATCCCCTATCTGGAAAAAGCATTGCGTAAAGACCCGAAATACTCAGTTGCCTGTTTCTCTCTCGGTCTCGCTTATCTCGGTTTGAAAAAATACGATGATGCTATTACATACTTCACCAAAGCTGTTGAACTAAATCCGAATTACGGCGATGCCTATTATAATCTGGGTGTAACTTACAAAGAATCAGGACGCCCGGAAAACGCAGTACCATATTACCAGAAAGCAATAGCCATCAACCCGAACGATTTCGATTCTCTCATCAACCTGGGCAATATCTATCTTTCTACCGGTAAATACACTGAAGCTCGTGATATTTTTGCCAAAGCGTTGGTCGTTAATCCAAAAAACAGCAAGGCTAATTATAACATGGGTTGGGTATTATGCGCATTAAACCAGTCCAGCCAGGCAATCGCTTATTATGAAAAGGCTACTCAGCTAAACCCGCAATATACTGAAGCGTTTTCAGAATTAGGCAGAATCAACATGGAAGCCGGCAACAACGAATTG
>JBIJDE010000030.1:0-20340 GCA_044344305.1 Armatimonadota bacterium | reverse complement strand
TTCTTATAAAAGTGCTGATTGGCCGTTTCCTTGATAATGACTTATTCTTTCATATACAAGATATGGTAAAATAAAAAGTATTTCTATATCACTAACATGTATATCGGTGTCTCTACCATAAGACCCCACATATAAACTGTTACTGGGATTTGATTTGATATTCCGAAAACATGTATTTAATTGCTTTGTTATTCGACCATAACGATATGAGATTTTTTTAACGACATCATCTTTAATTCGTATGTCAAAGCAAAACTTTTTAAATTTCGAAGAGATATCAACAGTCATTTTATTCCTGATTTAATAATCAAATATAGTCTCTTTTTAAATAGAACTACAAGATTTACCTTTTTTCCATCTCAACTTTTAATTGCTGAGGTGCTTGTTGTCTTTTTCACATCCTTTGATCTATTTATAAAGTATTTCGAGAAACCAGGCAATAGCAAATATCGCCTGGTAATGATGTTCTATTTTTTATCCATAAATAAATTAGGTTTACCATTTTTATCTAACTGGAATACCCCGCGTGTTTTATGTTTATCGTCAAATAGAACAAAACTTGGTATATTGTTCTTAAGACTGAATGCAGCATGTTCATTCCCTTTATCGTCAAATAACATAAGGGTTATCAAATTATTTTTAGTTAATAAGGCAAATACTCCGCGTGGATTCCCTTTATCGTCAGATAAAGAAATACATGAACCATCTTTATTCACTCCGAATGAACCACGTGTATTACCTTCATCATCATGTAGAAGAAGACTTGCATTACCATCTTTACCTAATTGAAATTGCCCGCGTGCCTTACCTGCATCATCACATAAAAAAAGAATTGGAATACCATCTTGATTCAGTCCGAACATCCCGCGTGTCTTATCTGAATTATCACTTAGATATAGACCTGGTGAATTATCTTTATTCAGTCCGAACATCCCGCGTGTCTTACCTGCATCATCACTTAGATAAAGACCTGGTGAATTATCTTTATCCAGTCCGAATGCCCCACGTGCATTCCCTTTATCATCACATAGAAGAAGACTTGGCATATTATCTTTATTTAATTGAAATTGCCCGCGTGCCTTACCTGCATCATCATATAGAAAAAGACCTGGTGTATTATCTTTATTCAGTTTGAATAGCCCTCGTGTCTTACCCACATCATCAACCAGTAAAAATGATTTTGCCCGTACTTCATTTTGTACTGCTGGTGGTTGCTCTGATGCAGTTGCTGTTCGTGGTGCTTGGCTCATCATGCCGCCTACATAGCCGGCAGCCATAGCCGCTAAAAGCATGAGGGTGTTTTGTAATGTTTGTTTCATATTCATGGTCTCCATTGATGATATCTTAGTATTCTAATTCAATTTTATCTTCTTCAGGATGTAATAAACTAAATTTTTCTACTGCATTTTTCACATCTTTTCTTATCTTAATATCATTTATAATATTAATACCTGCTATTAGAATCATAATTAATAAATAATATTTCCAGAGACTATCTGTCCAATAAATTGACTGTATCTTTAATACGACAATAGTAGGAACTCCAACAATATAGAACCAATAACTTCCAACCGTTAGCGGGTAAATATTACTTTTATCGCATTTAGGACACTGGTATAAAGTATAACCAAATGGTGAGATTTTTAGTCTTGCTTGAACTTTTTCATTACAAGCCAAGCAGATAATTTCATCAAGTGGGTATGTATTCTTTTTATTGCATTTCGGACATTGATATTGTGTAAAACCCAATAGTGTTGTTTTTCGTTTTGCTTGAACTTTTTCATTACATGTCAAACAGAAAACTTCTTGAATTGGTATAATTTCTTTTATCTTTTTTAAAGTTTCCGATTTTTGTCGTTGTTTCATTATTAATCTCCTTGATAATTGTCAGGTCACAAATTATAATAAATATTCTATCACTATAATGTAGTTTAGTCTACACATTAAAAAATAAATTGAATATATTTTTTGTTTTGGCGGTCACAAAGTCTTGCCACAATGATAGTAGGGCCGGGCTTCACCCCTTTCCAAACTGTGACTGAAATTTAAAGATATTATCTTGTTAAAACCTGATAGGAAATGATAATTATTTATGGTTCATCATCTGGTAAAATAAATTCATCCCACCACATATCTCTGTCAATTTGTATAATTCCTTCGCCTTCATACATTGCTCTGTAACTGGAATATGGGTAATCCATTGCAGTTGGAACCAGTCCTCTTGCTATTGGATTTGTATGAATATAATTAATTTTTTGCCAAATTAACCTTTCTGTATACAGATGAAAATTATATTTGCCATCCTGCCAAAGCCTATATCGTTCTTTGTTATCATCATGCAACCATGATAGTATTTGTTGATTTTTATGTGATTCTGCAATTTCTACTATACTGAGAGTTATTGCCGGTTTAAGCAATGCTATAAAATGACTGATATCGCCATTCTGAGGATTTATAATGCAATGAATGTGTTCAGGCATTACAACATAGGCTATAAGTTTTGCAGGATATAAATCGCAAACTTTTCTTAAATTGAAGCAAGCTGCTTCAGCATTTATTGCTGTTTTAAATGCTTTACAACGATTCCTGACATTTATTGTTATATAATGTAAAACACCTTTTTTGCCATGGCGGTCAAAACGTTTTGCCATATTGTTTTCATTCCTGTTTTTAATTATAGTAGGGCCGGGCTTCACCCCTTTCCAAACTGTGACTAAATTTTATAAATAATTATTCTTTTTCTGAATAACTAAAAATTACCACCTTCCAAAAATTTAATTTCTGGAAGGCGGTATCTTATCCTATTTTCCTTTACTTCTTAATCACCAATTTAGGACTTTCCATTAAGCCGAAGGGTACTAATTGGTATTCATCCTGCCATTGGCTTGCGCCTACCTGATATTGTTCCGGGCCGGTCCAGCTTGGCCATTTTTCGTTTAGGTGGAATGGGCCGTGGCTGTTGCGGCGGTGGCCTAACAGTTCTATGGTCAGGTCGGCGGTGGATTTGCCTTTTACCAGTGCGGTTATTTCTATTTCGTTGGGCTGCCAGCCGATAACGCCGGCTTCGATGCCGTCTACCAGTATCCGCACGCCTACACCTGCGTATTCGGGAACGTTTACGTACAGACGTTCACCCTTTGCCAGCGCGATGTTGATTTCTTCGGTGTATGATATTGAGCCGGAGTAGAAGGCTAACCCCTGCGGGACGCAATCACCGAGTTTCAGGGATTTTGGCGGGGCGATTAATTCGGCATCTGCACCGGTTACTTTCACGCCGAAATTACCCAGCAGGTAGGCTATTTCCAGACCACTGTTGTTTTCATTATAGATGCCTTTCAGCAGCAGTTCGTTTTTGCCTTTTTTCAACACGGCACCGTTGATTGGCAGACGGCGCAACGATTTGTCGGCCCACCATCCGCAATCGGCATCGGCGCTGACCTGGCTGCCATTCAGGGTAATCTGGTAGTTCTGCGGGTTTTCGACAGCAAAGAAGATATCGCCGCTGGGCAGATATTCGGCGTCAAACTCATAAGATAGTTCCAGCTCCAATGATTTCGGGTTTTTGTTTTTCACCCGCGCCCATGGCTGAACCATGCTGCCGCCGCGGTGTTGGATTCCCAGGGCATCGCGTACCGCACGGTCTAATTTCAATACTTCAAGTTCTGAATGCCATTCGCAGCCGTTAATGCGGTATTTCGCTTTATCCAGCACCAGCACATTTGATTCGTCCAGTCGGAAATGCCAGCTTTTATTATTGATAACTTCTTCTTTTACCACTGCCAGTTTTTTCAATTGAACAGCGTCGATTGCTGTTTCCTTTTTCGGGCAGATTAGCATAATGCTGCCAAGTGCAGGTAGCGGGGTTCTGACTACCCATTGATCGTCTTTCTTTGTGGCGTCGGCGAGGGCAATCTCGCCAGTCTCAGCATTCATCAACAGCGGCTGGCCAGCACATCCGGCGAAGGCGGTGACAGTTACTTCGTCATACCCTACTTTGCGGTCGCGCGCCATTGCTTCACCCATGATATTATCATTTTTACCCGGGGTAAGGTCGTGGCCTGTATTCACTACAAACAGGTATTGCGCTTCGTCATCTTCGCGCAGCATGTATAATGCCGAAGTTATCAATTCATTGGTGTTAACGCTGACGCGGCGATATGACTCCAACGCACTGGATAATTCCACGCCGATATGTGAAGTTTTTGCACATTTGGCGGCGAAATCCTGCACTTCGTGGGTGATAACCGCGTCAATTGCCCCGGCAACATCACCGGCAAAGATTACCTTGCCGCCAGCTTTGCTGAATTTCTTCAGTAGTTCAAATGTACTGTGGCGTATAGTGATCATTGGCGGCAACACCACAACTTTATAGGCAGCTTTGCCAATTATCAGGGTAGTGCCTTCCCGGGTCTTTTTAATTTTCGCGTGGCGTGACATTATCTCTTCATTGCCAAAGTCGAAATCGAGTTGATTAGAATAAAGGGTGTCGGTGAGTTCGATGAACTGGTTATTCAGTTTGTCTTTACCCGGGTCGCTTTGCCAGCCGACTTTCACCTTTGTCCACATGCTTTCCACCGGATGAATCACCAGAATATCGCGCACTTCCTGACCGCGGGTGGTGACGGCGCCGATGCGGGCAAAGTAATCCTCTACCTTTGCGTAGTACCGGCACCAGGGCGACTGGTACGATATTGACGCCGGGTAATCGCGCTTTGCCTGCCCTTTCATAGTGTAATATGCCAGGTGCTGGCAACGCAGGTTAATGCCCAGGGCGGCCTGCCAGTCACCGAGTGCCTTATGTCCGAGGAATGGGAAATCCCAACCGGTGCAACCATAGGTCTCTGTCAGGCGCCATTTCGCGCCGAATTGGTGTGCCGCGGATGAAACCTGTTTAGCGACGTTATAGATGCGCCAATGTTCGGTGAGCAGGTCCATGCCGGGTGCCTGCATATATTCGTAAAACCGCATGGCATCGCCAACTACGTGGGTCTGTGATGACAGGGTATCTTCTTCCAGCACGTGGCCGGTGAATTGCATGTTGTTTTTCTCCGCCCATTCAAAAATCTGACGGGCGAAAGCGTCTACGAATAAAAATGTGGTGCAATCCAAATAATTGTATCTGACTTTTGATATTGTCGCGTTATCAACATCATAAAATAGTTCCATCAAATGGGGCAGCAAGTCGTAATGGTAGCGTTTTTTGAATATTTTTGGCAGTTTTTCTGTCCACGGATGGCTGTTTTCATTTTGATGACCATAATTGGGTTCATCGGTGAAGATGCCGGGAATGACATTGCCAAAGTATTTCTTACATTTTTCAGTATATTTCTGGTGGGTGACTTTTATAAATTCCTGCACAGCTTCATGGTTCATGGTATCAAGATATGTCCCATTGTTAAACCATGCGCTGGTGTCATCTATTTCGACAACGAACTTTACAACCGAATACCCGACAGGCAGGTTGATATGCGCGCCGTGTGATACCGCTTTCACATCGGAGGCATTGCTGCCATCAATGCGGGCGGTGAATACACCCATAACCTGACCTTCCCAGTTAAACTCTGCCGCGCTATCATATTTATACATTGATAAATGGCGCATGCGGAATTTTGGGTTCTTGGTCACTAATGCACCTGCTGCTCCACTGGGCCAGCGGTCTTCGTCATACAGCCAGGCTTCCATATTCAGCTTTTTCGCTTCGTCAATACAAGCGTTGATACACTCAAACCACTCGTCAGACAGGTATGCCGTGTCTAAACCAACGCGGGAATGCATGAAAAATCCACCCAATCCCATCTGGTGCATCATGCGAATCTGCCGTCGCAATTCTTCCGGTTCCAACTTTCCATTCCACGCCCAAAAAGGCTTTCCACGATATTGTGAACCAGGTTTAGCAAACTCTTCTAAAAATGATAATGCCATTACATAGCCCCCATAATTAATTATTTCATTAAAGGTATTTTACCATTATTCATTGATTACCTGCACGATTTTCTGTTAATTACGAATTATGAATTACGAATTACGAATTTTTGTTACACAGAGATGCACAGAGTAGACACAGAGATTCACGGAGGAAAATAATTAATAATTAATGCGATAGAATGCAAAGACTTTGAAAGAATATATTAAATAATTTTTCTTTTGTGTTTCTTTGTGGTGAATATCTTATCCTTAATAATTACCTCCGTGAATCTCTGTGTCTCCGTGTATCTCTGTGTAATTAATAACAAATAATAACCCTTTGACTAAATCTCTATGATTTCATAAAATGAGATGGACAAGGGAGCATTATTTGACTTCAGATGGTTTAACCCCAATGTTTCGGCAATACCAGGATTTAAAGAAGCAGTATCCAGATGTGATATTGCTGTTTCGTTGCGGCGATTTTTATGAAATGTATGGGGAAGACGCTGTTCTCGGGGCGGCGGCGATGGATATCTCGCTGACGGCACGCGAGGTGCGGGGACAGAAAATGCCTATGGCAGGTGTTCCCTTTCACGCGATAGACCGATATCTGGGACGATTGCTGGCAGCGGGGCACAAGGCGGCCATTGCCGAACAGATGGAAGACCCCAAGCTGACGAAGGGATTGGTTAAGCGCGACGTTGCCCGCATTATCACCCCTGGCACGTTGATAGAAGATAATCTGCTGGATGAACGCAGCAACAACTACCTCATCGCGATACATACCAATAAGGGATACGGCCTGGCGGTGGCGGATTGCAGCACCGGCGAGTTTGCCGTTACCGAGGTTACTGCAGAGAATGCCCGTGAAAAGATAATGGAAGAAGCATCGCGACTGATGCCATCAGAAATAGTGCTGCCGGAGAATATTGCCGATGATGTTGAGTTTATAGAAACGTTGAAGGCACGCACCGGAGCAACTATATCAGTGCCGGATTCCGGCGGGTATAACTGGACCAGCGCATCTGAGACCCTGACCAAGCATTTTGGCGTTACTACCCTGCGCGGATTTGGCTGCGAGGAAATGCCAATAGCGATTGAAGCGGCGGGATTGCTGCTGAAATACCTGCAGGATACCCAGAAAAACGCCGTCAGCCAGATTCGTTCACTCACCGCGTATTCAATCGAAGATTACATGCTTCTCGATTCATCCACCCGACGCAATTTGGAATTAACGAACTCACTTCGTGATGGCGGTCGCACCCATTCGCTATTATGGTTGCTTGACCAGACCCGTACCGCTATGGGTGCGCGTCTGATGCGAAAATGGTTGTTGGCACCATTGCTGGATATAAATTTAATTTTAAAACGTCTTGACGCGGTGGAAGCGTTCAGAAAAGATGATATTTTGCGCGAGAAGTTGCGCGACACCCTGCGCAGTGTGAATGACGTAGAGCGATTGTTGGCACGTTGTTCCGCCGGCAGTGGGAATGCACGCGACCTGGCGCAACTGCGCGATACTCTCACCGTGGTTCCAACTATTCTGGATATATTGCAAACCGGCGCGCCGGTACTTTGCGAGATTGCCGAGGATGCCGACCGCATTGATGATTTGCGGCAATTATTGGCAGAGGCGATTATCGATAATCCACCATTATCTGTACGTGACGGCGGCATGGTACGAAAAGGCTACAACAAAGAACTGGATATTTTGCGAAGCGCATCGACAGAAGGCAAAGACTGGATAGCGGCACTGGAGAACGAAGAGAAAGAACGGAGCGGTATAAAGACCCTGAGAGTTGGTTATAATAACGTATTTGGCTACTATATCGAAATAAGCCGTAATAACCTGAACAACGTTCCAGATGATTACATTCGCAAGCAGACTCTGGCGAACGCGGAGCGGTATATCACCCCCGCATTGAAAGAATACGAGGCACTGGTGCTGGGTGCGGAAGACAAGATAAAAGACCTGGAATACAGCATATTGAATCAATTGCGAGAAGCCACCGCCCGTGAAGCCGACCGGATACAAAAACTGGCGCGGGTCATTGCCAAGACCGATGTGCTGGCGAGTTTTGCCGAAACAGCAGCGAGAAACCGTTACGTGCGCCCGGTAGTCGATGACACAGAAGAGATAGTCATCACCGGCGGCCGTCACCCGGTGGTTGAACAGACCGGTTCCGGCGAACGATTTATCTCCAACGACGCATATCTGAATACCGACAGCCAGCAGTTGATAATCCTCACCGGTCCGAATATGGCGGGCAAATCCACCTGGCTGCGGCAAGTGGCGTTAATAACGCTAATGGCGCAAATTGGCTCTTTTGTCCCCGCTGATGAAGTGCGGATTGGTGTTTGCGACCGTATATTCACTCGCGTCGGCGCCAGTGACGACCTCGCCACCGGACAATCTACATTCATGATGGAGATGACGGAAACGGCAAATATCTTGAATAATGCCACCCGCAAGAGCCTGGTGATTCTCGACGAAATCGGTCGCGGTACATCGACATTTGACGGTCTGTCACTCGCCTGGGCAGTGGCGGAACATCTCCATGAATCGCCAAAGCTGGGATGCAAGACGCTATTCGCCACCCATTACCACCAATTAAATGAATTGGAAAACACCCTGAAACGTATAAAAAACTTTCGCATCGCGGTGAAAGAAACTAATGGGACCATTCTCTTTATGCGCAAAATAGTTCCCGGCGGTACTGATAGAAGTTATGGTATTCACGTAGCCCGCCTCGCAGGTTTGCCCCCAGAGGTTATTCAACGCGCCGGACAAGTGTTGCAGTCGCTGGAAGAAAATGACGAAATCACTGAAAAAGCTCGTGGTCTTGCCGACCGCCATGTCACCATACCACCACCAACCCCGCGAACGCAATTGACGCTGTTTGAAGTGAAAGAACACCCGATAGTAGATGAATTAATGGATATTGACGTAGACGACATGACCCCGCGACAGGCACTGGATGCAATAGCAAGGCTGCAAAAAAAAGTGGGGAAGAATAAATAGAATTGTCGATAGATAACTATTCAGGTGGCAAAGTCTTGTTATTTTTTCTCGCATAATTCAAATCCATCAGCAGTTTGGCTATAACCAGAATAACGATGGTAATTTTAGTGGAACCGGTTGTAATGGTTAAAAATCCGCCCGCTAATAAAGCTATGTGCAATTGTATTATTCGACCATAGGATCCATTCATCAATAACATTAAATTAGCAGTCCGGTATTCACCATTTCTAAAATAATCTTTCACCAGGGAAATAAGATTATTCACTGCGAAAAGAAGCAACGTCCAGCCAATACCGCTTGATATCTGAAAAATATTGAGCCAAAAACTGCCGTCTAAATATGAATTAACCAATTTTTCACCGGGACCAGACACGGCACTATTCCAGTTGGCACCAAATATTGCGAATACAAATACACCGTGAACAAAACAAAACATGCCGTAATGAAAACAGAAAAATGGAACAATAAACAGCTTAAACCACCCGCCATTTTTCGCCGTTATCATGCGGATGACATTAAACACGCCATTAATAACATTCTCCGCCCAGAACAACAGCATAATATTAAAAACATTCCAATCCCGAAACAAAACACCCCATATAATAAAGAGATTAATGCAAATGGCAGATATGGATGACATGCGGTTAGCCAGCACATGTACCCATATATCAAATGCCCAGGTTACGATATTTTGTTTTTGTAGTTTGTTGTTCATTGAGTGTTATTATAACTAATTATCAGGTATATTGTCGCTGAAGTTCGATTTATTTATTATTGTAATTTGTAATTAAATTTGACCGCAGGCATCTTGCCTGCTCCCCGGTTGTAATTAAGTGGCACTTGATATAAAGAAGCTGGTCAATAAATTTAGTAAAAATCTTTCTTTTGTATAGTGCCACTAAATTTCTGCCGGGGGCAGGCTGGAAGCCTGCGGTCCAATACAAAAAATTTGCCATTTTCTTCAGGTCTATTTAATGAATAGCGCCAATTTGATATTGATATTTTCACATGAATGTGTTATATTCAAAATGTAAATAGCAAATTTTATTTTTGAGGAGCTAAAAAATGTCAACGACAGAAGAAAGTGGATTGCGGGATGAATTATATCGGGATATGAATATTATCCGGCAGATATCTGATGCTTATATTAATAATTACGGAATATTGCCACTTCACAAAGATGGCGAGTCATTAATTGCCGCCATGCTGGATATTGCAGATGCAGATGCCATAAAATTTGTCAGCGAACTATATAATTGTGTGGTTAAACCAGTTCTGGTGACACAGGAAGAATGGGAACTCCTTATAAATGGCGAAAAACCCGGACCGAAATATATTGAAGGATCTGCTAAAATAATATCGGGTTTTGTCGATGTTAATACAAGTGATTTTATTTCAAATTCAGATCTTTCAAATCTAAGCCCGATTATTAAATTCGTAAACACAATTATATCCCTGATGATTGAATCACAATCTACTCATTTATTTATAGAACCAAAATATAAAGATTTACAAATTTCATGTTATAACTCCGGCAAAGAAATTGGCAGAATATCATATCAAAAATATTATCAGATACCATTATTGAATCGTCTGAAAATAATGGCAGATATAAATTTGGTAGCTTCCAGAATTCCACAGGCTGGTTATATTAATTTAAAGCATAATGGCAGAGAATACATCATATGTGTTAACACCATGCCTACTATCAATGGCGAATTATGCCGATTGGAAATCCACCATAAACAGCAAATTAACCTTGTTGACCTTGGTGCTGACGAAAAATTAATTGATAAGCTTTTTTCTACTATCCGCTCAAAAACAACCGGCATAATTATAGTTGCCGCACCACAGGAATATTTATTAAAAAAAATGTTTCATGCAATATTTTATGATGAAGTTTTCAAAGAGAAACATTTGATTTGCATTGAAGAAAAAGTAAGTGGATGGCAATCACCACAAGGGGTGCATTGCAGAGCAAACCAGAAAACATCATTTACATTGGAAATGGCACTTGCCTCTGCTATTGAGATGGATTTTGACTGTATCGCAATAGATGAATTGAACTGCAATATCGCCAAAATGGTGTATAAAATCTTTGGACGCCTGGTATTCGTAAATATAATCGCCGAAGATATAAAAGCAGTTGAGCGACAGTTGGTAAATGTGCTTGAGATACCTTCAGGACAGTATCGCAGCCAGACAATTGCGGTGCTTTTTGCTGATGGTGATAATATTACATTGAATGAAATTAAATAGGCAATTCATAATTGGTGAACATTTTAATTGCATTGGACCGCAGGCTTCCAGCCTGCCCCCCGGTTGTAATTAAGTGGCACTTGATATAAAGAAGCTGGGCAATAAATTTAGCAAAAATCTCTCTTTTGTACAGTGCCGCTAAATTTCTGCCGGGGGCAGGCTGGAAGCCTGCGGTCCAATACAAAATTTGTCATTTGCCATTTCCAATTTGCCATTTTCTTCAGGTCTATTTATCATGCCGACAATCTGCTATAATTTAGCACAGATAAAGTAACATGAAAGGCAGATATTGTGGATAATAAATTACATCATGATTTGATAATAGCTGGTTTTGGCGGCCAGGGTGTGTTGAAACTGGGACAGACATTGGCGGAGGCGGCCATGAATGATGGACGCGAAGTTATTTGGACCCCGGCATACGGACCAGAGATGCGTGGCGGACCTTCGTTCTGCACGGTTATCGTGTCATCAGAAAAGATTGGCTCACCGGCGGTTGCATCCGCCGATACCGCGATTATCCTTGATCGGCTGAGTCTGGCAAAGTATCAGTCACGGGTACGCGATAACGGCCTACTGCTGATGAACTCATCATTAGTTGACGTGTCAAAAGCACGTACCGATGTGCGCAGTTACGCCATACCCGCCAATGAAATGGCAGAGGAACTTGGCGACAACCGTATATCCAACATGATAATGCTGGGGGCGTTCCTGCATTTAACCGGCATTGCCAGTCCTACATCAGTCATCGCCGCGCTTTCTGCCGGTGTGTCTGAAAGAAACAAACACCTTATCCCATTAAACGAAATCGCATTGCAAAAGGGTGCTGATGCGGTAAGAGGTAAATAAAATGAAAAAACTACACATGGTAATGTACGTTACCTTCGGTATTATCGCTGGTTTAATCGGTGGGATAATGTTATCCTCCGCTAAAGCAGATGATATAAAATATGATTATAACCAGGTTGTGGCGCGCATCGGTGAAACCACTATTACCCGTGGCCAATTGGCAGAACGCACCATTAACCGTTTTGGCGTGAACCTGCTTGATGGCGAATTTGCAAATGAATTATTGATACGCGAATTAGCACTCCGAAAAAATATCACCGTCTCAGCAGAAGAAGTTAACGACAGAATAGACGAATACAAGTTCCTAACCAAGCAATACAAAGAATTTGTGGAGTTGCTTGGTGGCAAAAGCAATAGTGATGAAGTAGCTCGTTACCAGTTAGAAGACAGATTCCGCGCCAGTCTGCTGGCAGAAAAAGTGTTGGATGTTAAAATCACCACCGAAGATGTCAATAAAATGTCATTCACCTGTGCCGGGCAATTAATGACGCCAACCATGGTAAAGCTGAACCTTATCGCCTGTACCGATGAAATGAAAGCAAATGAAGCATTGCAGCGATTGAAAAAGGGTGAAGATGCGGCGGCTATATCAAAGCTTTACTCGGTAGCAGAAATTGCAAAAAATAGTGGTGAATTAAAAGAATGGTTTACTGAAGACACTATGCTTCCCGAGGTTGCGGACGAAATATTTGGCAGCAATCGCAATAAACCATTGAAAGTAAAAGGCTTTACTAAAGTAATTAAAATTAATGATCCACAGAGAAATGACAAACAATATTTAATATTCACAGTTACAGAATTCAAGCCGTCATTCACACCATCCCCGGCGGATGTTATGCCAGTGGCAAAGTTCCTGGCACGCGCAGATAAATTAGCGCGAATGTGGCCAAGTTGGTACAAAGAACAGTCTGAAAATCCTGACATTAAATGGGAAAGAATCGACGCGTTCGCCGACCCTGTTGCAAAGTTAACAATTATGCCATTACCATTATCGACAAAAAAAGGTGATAAATAATGACCGGTTCCTACCTGCCATCTGCAATTCCTACCTCCCGACAATTGGAATATCAGGATTGGGAGTTCGGGCTATTCCTGCATTTTGGAATTCGTACTTTTTACGAAGGACATAAGGACTGGGATGGCAAACCAATGACCCCGGCTGATTTTAACCCGAAAGGGTTGGATTGCGACCAGTGGGTGGCGACAGCCAAAAAAGCGGGTGTGAAATATATGGTGCTTGTCGCCAAGCATCATGACGGATTTGCCAATTGGCCATCAAAATATACCGAGTTCAGCGTCGCATCATCTCCATGGCAAGACGGAAATGGCGATGTGGTGAAAGAATTTACCAATGCATGTCGCCGTCATGACATGAAGATTGGTTTATATTACTCACCTGCCGACTGGCAAGCACCAGTATATAATGATGAGAAAGAATACGATAACTATTTCATAAATCAAATCAGTGAAATACTCACCGGCTATGGCGAAATCGACCAGTTATGGTTCGATGGATGCGGGTCAGAAAACCATAATTACGACTGGGGACGCATCATAACAGAAATTCGTCGTATGCAACCAAATATACTGATATTCAACATGGGCGACCCGAATTACCGCTGGGTCGGCAATGAATCCGGTATTGCGCCGATGCCATGCTGGAACACCGTTGAATCAGTACCTTTCAGCGTGATGACCGACAAGGTTGATACCGTAAAAAACAGCGTGCCGACATGGCTACCAGCGGAATGCGACTGTATGATGCGCAACAGTAACTGGTTTTACCAGGATTATGACGTCGACACTGTTAAAAGCGTGGAAGAATTAATAGGCCTGTATTACTATTCGGTAGGACGCGGCGCGAATCTATTGATAAATATCGGGCCAGACCGGCGCGGCTTATTGCCGGAGCCAGACGCAACGCGATTAACAGGTCTTGGTGCGGAAATTCAACGGCGATTCAGTTCGCCATTTGCTGATTTTGATATGTTCAACGATTCTCACAATGGCTGGGAATACTCAACAACAGAAGATAAATTCTTGATCGACCATGTGGTGGCTATGGAAGACCTGACCAACGGCGAACATGTGCGAAAATTCAATATATACGCCACCGTAACCCATGGCGGTGAAATACTGGTATATTCCGGCTTTAACATCGGTCACAAAGCCATCTGCCGATTCCCGCAGATAGCCGCCCGCAAAATAAGACTGGAAATAACCGAGTCAGACGGTCCGGTACAAATACGGGATATTAAGTTGTATAAGACAAGCTAAGTCTCTAATCGGGGACAGGCAATTATTCGGACTGCCACTGGGAAATATTAAAAGGTCTGAAATTTCCGAATAAAACCCAGTCCCCTTGCCCATCCATGTTTATTAACAAAAAATCCCGGGATATAAATCTCCGGGATTTGCTTTTTTATCTGGTACCCCCGGCAGGATTTGAACCTGCGGTGTAGGCTTCGGAGGCCTATGCCTTATCCACTTGGCCACGGGGGCAACGAGGGATATCTTACGTTTTATATACCTGAATGTCAAGAATTTACAGATTGGTAGCGTCAGAATGTTGTTTGATTTAACCACGAAAAACACGAAAGGCACGAAAAATTACTGCATAATTGATAAACTCTTAACATATAATATCTTGAGTTAAAATTACCTGGATTTTTTCGTGCCTTTCGTGCTTTTCGTGGTTAATAACAATCAGAAACTGTCACCCCGCCGTACCGCCATTGACCGATAAGCGGTATCATTAATATAATAAGGGTGTGAACTGCGCCCGCGTTATGGGCGATGGAGGAAATTTTAAATGACTGAAAAACAACTATTGCGGATTGCGCTGCCAAAAGGCTCTCTGCAGGAATCAACCTATAAATTATTTGAACGCGCCGGGTGGAAGATTTCATCGTCTTCACGCTCATATTTTCCGCGTATGGATGATAATGAAATAAGTGCCGTTCTGATTCGTGCCCAGGAAATTGCCCGATATGTAGAAGAAGGCGTTATGGATTGTGGACTTACCGGTCGCGACTGGGTAGCCGAAAATAATGCCGATGTGGTAGAAGTTGCCGCATTGGTATATGCCAAACAGGAAGCCAAACCAGTACGTTGGGTAGTTGCTGTACCAAATGACAGCAATATAAATACCGTAAAAGACCTGGAAGGCAAAAGAATCGCCACCGAATTAGTTAATACAACTAAGCGATACCTGGAAGCCAACGGGGTTACTGCTCATGTAGAATTTAGCTGGGGTGCAACCGAGGCGAAAGTTCCTGACCTGGTTGACGCCATCGTGGACGTCACCGAAACCGGTTCATCGTTGCGGGCAAATAATCTGCGCATTATGGACACCGTTATTGAATCCGTCACCGTACTGGTAGCAAACAAGAATAGCTGGGAAGATCCCTTCAAACGTCGCAAATTGGAACAGATGGCGATGCTGCTACAGGGTGCATTGCGCGCAGAAGGCAGAGTAGGACTGAAGATGAATGTTCCGGAAGATAACGTTAAGCGGGTAATAAGCCTGTTGCCAAGTATGAAAGGGCCAACAATATCAAAATTAGCCGAAAGCACCTGGGTTGCTATTGAGACCGTTATAGAAGAAAAAACCGTGCGAGAAATAATTCCACAATTAAAAGCCGCCGGTGCCCAGGATATTATCGAATATCCGTTGAATAAAGTTATACCGTAGAATTAATTACGAATTAAAAATTACGAATTACGAATTGCCGGTGGTTTTTTTACTGCCGGCTTTTTCCTTTAATAAATCTATCAATGCTGATATAATTCATCAGTGATTAAGGAGAACAGATGATTAAACAAATTGCGCATTTATGCATCAATACCGACCAGTTTGAGGCGATGATTGAGTTTTATCGCGATATTCTCGGACTGCCGGTGGCATTTACGCTGGATTCACCTGTCGATGGTACGCCTTTTGGCTATTATTTTGCCTGTGGCGAGACCACTTTTATTGAACTTTTTGACCGTGAATTATCCAGCAAGGTGTGGGGTGGAAACGGTAAAATTATTCGCGGCAGCAATATATCACATTTCTGTTTTCAAGCAACAGCAATGGCGGAATATCGCGATACGCTGATATCAAAGGGAATATCAGTAACCGAAATAGCCACCGGTATGGATCGATCGCGCCAATGCTGGATAAAAGACCCGGATGGAAACGCCATCGAGTTAATGGAATATATGAATGATAGTTTGCAGACCAGAAAGTAAGGTTAGTAATTATTTGTTTTAATTGGTTTTTGCAAAACCATACTAACTATATAATCAACCCAACCACCCCCTGCCCCCTCCTTGGCAAGGAGGGGAGTTATGGTAGTTGCTTAATAAAATAATAGTTGCTTTAATAATCAAAACCTTCATTTTAAACTCCCCTCCTTGGCAAGGAGGGGTGGCCGAAGGTCGGGGTGGTTTTCGCCTACCACAAACCTGCAACCGAAACATTTAATAAAATAGGTTTTGCATGAGCCTCTCTACATTTTACTCTTTAATCTTTCATAAGTTCTTTTTGCATCATCAATATCCGTTGAATCCATGTTGAACAAGAAACGGCTATCTGGTTTTGCCATATCTAACAGGTTTTCCACTGCTTCCACAGATTGCCAGGCGACATTCAATACCGTTTTACCGGCGAAGGTATTAACGGTTAATCGCTTGTCTGATGCTCCTAATTCACGATTGAGTCCACGGAAGTTTGGTAATTTTTGCAAGCCTTCATATTGATGGTCGGCATTGGCACAGCAATGCAAGAATATGCCGCCGTATTTATTACTCATTTCCGTAAGAGTAGGTAGGCAGAACTCGTGGAACATATCGCGGGATAATGCACCAATTTCATCCTCGGACATAGATATTCCCAATGCAGGCGGTGCCCAGAAAGTCGGACAATGACAGAGATTCACATTGCCAATCTCTGCGATGTAGGCATCGACAAACTTCTCGATAAATCGTTTGCATTTACCGATTAAATTATGCACAGATTCCGGGTTATCAAGCATTGCTTCAAAGAAATATTGTTTGTTCCATATTAACGCGGCAACATCCAACGGGCTTTGCATATCCGGTACGCAAATGGGTACATCCGGTCCTAATTCACTGCGCATCAACCTTGCCAGTTCAAATATCCGGCTAAATACCGGCCCGTCCAATTCTGGCTCTGGAAGAGCATCAGCATCTGCAACATCATCCAGCATAGGCATGGCGGCGGCGTTAGTAGCCATATCATAAACATGAATCTTGCACCCAAATGCTGATGCGAAAATGCCAGTGTTAGTCTGAACAATCCGGTCATACGGTACCGAGTCGTCCTGCACTTCCTGGTGGTATTTCACTGCCATCTCATATCTTTTCATAGCAGTAGGAACCCAGTCGGATACTGGTCGGGTAGAGACTGTAAAATCTCCCAATCCATCATCACCAATCCACGGAGGATTCATAATAACCGCATGACCGCGAAACTCTCCCGAAAAAAGCTCGGTTAAAAACTGTTGATTATCTAAAATTGTTTTCATTCATTATACTCCCGGCATATTTCTTTATTATACTGATAAATAATATAAACTCCTTTAAAAAATCATTATCGTTATTCAGTTAGCAACCAAAGACTATTCCTCCCACCTTTTTTACTTGCCATTTTCATAAAAGATTTTATATACTTGTACCACCAAACGTCAATTTTAAAGGTATTTTATGAATCGTTTATTTATTACTGATTCGCTTCGAGGAGAGTTTATGTTATTTATATGCATTGCTGTAATTTTAATTTTACCTGTTATCTGTTTTGCTGCCGGTGAAGATAAATCGGCTTTTCGAATTGAGCCAATCGCTGTGCCGTTGGTTGATGCTACTATTCCATGGGTTACCGCAAACGATATTGTATGGCAAGACGGTAGACCGGTATTTGAAATAGCTGATTCCGCGGTGAAAGATTTCTCCGCAAAGGGTTGGTTGGCGACAACTGATGAAGAACTGTTAATTCGTGTTGATGTTAAGGATATGGTACACATTAACAACCAGACTGAAGGAAATATCTGGAATGGTGATTTTCTACGGGTAGCGATAGATGGTAAAGGTGATGGTGCTGGTAACGGTGCGCCAGATACAAAAGGCATCTTTGGCGAGGATGATGCCACCATTGGTTTTGCCCTTACACCAACCGGAGCAAGAGGTTGGGTATATAGCGCGGGGAACACAAAATTTATTGATACTTATCCAATAGATTTATTGAACTTCACCCGGGATGAAAATGCTAAAATCACACATTATAATATTCGCATTCCATGGGCAAAGCTGAAAATTCAGCCAGGAGTATTCCCACAATTTGGCATAACTATACAGGTACGCAATGTTGACTCGCAAGACCAAAAAGAACCAATACAAATACGCTGGGGAGCTGGTGCTGATGAACCTAAACCGGGATTATTTAAAAAAATCGCATTAGATAACCCTATCCATGAAATTATTGCAGTTACTCCATCGATTACAGATATTTGGGAGAGTGGTGACGAAGCGAAGTTTACCATTGCTATCGCATCAAAAAATGATGTGAAAATACAAGCACAAACTGGAAATGAGAAATTTAACTGTACTATTAAAGGCAGTGATACCTTTGTTCCACAACGTTTCACGTTGTATTATCGTCCGGATGGTACCAGGGATGCTGAGTCTATCAATATTAAATTAACACCGGGTAATGGAAAAAAATCTGTAGTTAAGTTAGATGCTGATATTGTAATTGCTGATGCCACAGTAAATAAGTTTATCCTGCGTATGGATGAACTTATCGCCAATACAAAAGAACCGCTTTTCCTGCGCCACTTACGTTCGGTTAAGGCGATGGTACAGACGGAATGGGCGCGAGCAACGGTCTATAAAAAAAGCAACACCGCACTCGCCGACGAAACATTGCGATATATCCGCAATATTCTTGCCGGGTTCAATTTCAAATCAGATAAATGGCAATCATACACAGATGGTGGGTTGTCATTGTTTATGTCATTTGTCTCACCACGTGATGGGACATTACAATGGTACGCTGTGACATTACCGAAAAACTGGGATGCTAAAACGGCATATCCAATGTTTTTCGAACTGCATGGTGCAGGAAACCCGCATTATTTAAATCATGCTTCATCACAGATAGGCAGATATACCGCCGTTCCAGGGTTATTGGGGTATGAACGGTCGGCTACATACGCAATGATTCAGCGTACTGGCATTCACGTATATCCATTCGGCCGTGGCAACTCCGGATATCGCGATATCGGCGAAACAGATATTTGGGAAGCATATAATGATGTGCAAAAATCTATAAAAATAGATCCTGACCACCGATATTTATATGGATTTTCCATGGGTGGCGGCGGTACATGGAACGTCGGCAGTCGTACCCCCGACCAGTGGGCAGCCATTGCGGTAATGGGGATGGGTGCACAGGTCGGAGCATGGGGACAAGCAGAAAATGTGAATTATCTGCCGATATATGTCTGGGGTGGCGAGGCAGACAGTATAGCATATCGTGGTAATAAAGGACCGAAAGAACAGATTGCCGCTTTTGCCAAGACAATTGAAGATGCCGGTGGTAAAGTTAACGCCAGTTCTACCCCTGGGTTGGGACATAACTATATCTATTCAAAACAAGAAGAATCAATAAACTGGATGCAACAATTCGCTCGCAAACGTCCGAATAAGTTCAGTTTTGTCGCCGATACTGACATCCATCGCGGCGTATGGGGTATTACAATGACCCGCAATCTGGAGATAAGCGGATTGCCAAAATTTACATGTGAAATCGACGGAAATACCGTAAATATAACCACTACAGGCACTCCGCGCATTGATGTGCAATTAGATGCTGCTGGTCTGCAAATGACCGGTGATGTAAAGCTGAATATCAACGGACAAGAGAAATTTAATGGCCCGGTAACATCTGTAGTATTGAGATATGATATAGCGGGAAAGTGATAATCAATTACACATATCCTAACAAAACATTGTTATAATTCGATGATGGGAATAGATGTTTTTTAAAATCGATAGCAGTCGTATGAAGTTGATTGAAGTCGGTTGAAGTCGGTTGAAGTCGTTCGCACGACCGAAATCGAATTATTTTGAATTCGCGTCACCTAGACGGTGACGCCACATTTCACTCTTCACTCTTCACTCTTCTACTGATAAATGTCCCTTTCACCAGCCTCTATTTTTATTAACTGTTCGCGGGTCCATACAGCGGTTTTCGGGTCCATTGCGATCAGTGCTGCGGCTATTGCGGCATCGCCAGCTTC